>CAMHBE010000146.1 GCA_946183095.1 uncultured Clostridia bacterium
AAGGTTCAGCATAGACCTGATATTCCTTGACTACCTCATGCCGGAGATGACGGGACCCGAGGTGCTGATGCGGATCAGAGATGACGGACGCTATGCGGATATCCCCGTTGTATTTCTGACCGGCGTTTCGGAAAAGCAGACGGTAATAAAGACTATCATCGAATTCAAGCCGCAGGGATATATTTTAAAGCCTACGACCAAAATAGATATCATCACAAAGGTTATAGAAATACTCGGATAGGAGGAAACACATGGAACAGAAGCTGCAGGAATTACAGGCGCTCGGGCTTGATACCGATACGGGTATCATGTTTACCGGATCGCCGGAAAAGTACATACCCGCGATAGCCCGGTATGTCAGAAGCTGTGAGGATAACATATCCGGTATCCGGGAGCATCTTGCCTCCGGAGATATACAGCGATACACGATCGCTGTACACGCGGTCAAGAGCAATTCCAAAATGATCGGTCACACGGAGCTCTTCAAGGCGTTCGAGAGCCTTGAAGCAGCGGGAAAGCGGGACGATCTCGCGTTCATCGGCGAAAACAACGACCGGATACTGGAGCGCTACGCCGAGGCCGCAGAGCAGCTGAAGCCTTTCGCGGAGGGACCTGCCGAAGCCGCGGCGCCCGCGATAGCTCTTGCCGAAGCCGGCGAGACCGCGGAAAAGCTGCTCGAAGCGCTCGACGACTTCGATGATGAGCTCTCGGCGGAGCTTGTCACAAGGCTCTCGGACTATCCGTTCGGGGACGGGGATAGGGAAAAGCTTGCCGAGACAAAAAAGCTTATATCCGATTTTATGTACGACGAAGCGGCCGACCTTATACGGGAGCTGCAAGGCAGGCTGCAATAAGCCGTTTGCGCCGTATGACCTACCGCTTGTTCCAAAAGTATTGACTTCACGAAACGGGGCATATATAATGGCATTAAGGCGATAACCAACGTCCCGGAAGGAGATAATACTTATGAGCAGGACAGCGGAAGATCTGATATGCGAGATACTGAACAATGAAGCTATGAGCGCGGAGCTTATGGCAGCAATGAGCGAGCCGTCAAAGGTCGCGGAGTTTCTGAAGGCGTATGACTGCGATACAAATGTCAGCGAATTTATAAAAATGCTCGATAATACAAATTAAACGGAGAGACGGGAAATGCGGAAGGACGAACCTATTTTCGCAGAATGTCTGCTGTTTGTGTGCAGGGAGTGCCACACCAAGACCGAACACCCTCACCAGCACTGGTGCAAGCTAGCGGAGAGCAGAGACACGGGCTGCGCCGACTGTCTTTACGGGCAGACAAACGGAAAATGCACACACCCATACAGGAAAAAGGCGATGAGAATACATGAAGAAGATAAACGTAACATTTGAAAAGGACGAGACGCTCGACAGCATTGACGTTACTGTCAGAGCGTCGGAGAATGACAACGAGGTATCCGCCCTTATCGACAGGATAAACTCGGGCGGCGCCGATACCATATCCGTGAGCGTCGGGAACGTCACCGACGTGGTTCCTGTAGGCGATATAGTCCTGCTCACGGTCGAGGGGAAGACCGTGAACGTGATAACGGAGAACGACCGCTTCACGGCACGTCAGCCTCTTAACAGCATCGAGAGCATTCTCGACCCGAAGCGTTTTGTCCGGATATCGCGATATGAGATCGTAAATCTCACAAAGGTGATGCGCTATGATTTCACGCTTGGCGGTACGCTTCGCATAGAGCTCAGGGGCGGTATGGAGACATGGGCTTCGCGCCGCTGCATACCGGCAGTACGCAGAAAGCTTTCGGGAAAGGAGTAATACGATGTTAAAAAGAACACTCAAACGGGCGGGCATAGGTTTCCTGCTCGGCATAGCGATAGGCAATCTGATCGCGTTTCTGTTTGATTCGGTATTCGGCGGAAGCGGTCCCATTGTATCACAGAAAGCGCTGGAACTCTTCGGAGGCGAGGTAGAGGCACTTCTCATTCAGTCATTCCTTTCGGGACTGATCGGTTTTGCGGGATGCGCGGGAATGACATTCTATGAAATGGAAGAATGGAGCCTGCTGCGCATAATGGCAAGCCATCTCGGTGTGGTATTTGCGGTGTTCCTGCCTGTATCGTATATACTCGGCTGGTTCACCGATCTGACCGAACTGCTGATAATAAGCGGGATGATGCTCGTTTCCTACTTCATCGTATGGCGGATAATGTGCCATATATACAAGAAGCAGGTGGATGAGCTCAATGAGATACAGCAGAAGTTCAACAGCGACAAAAAGGCAGCATGACTCTTTCTTTACGGACGGGTCTTTGTAAATACATTATTTCAAAAGGAGTTGACAATATGTTCACACAAAAACGAACAGGAAAGGTAATAATAAGCTGGATACTCTGTATCGCCATGGTGATAGGGTTCCTGCCGGAGTTTACCTTCAAGGCGAGCGCGGGACTTGACACCAAAGCCGCGCCCGTACTGAATGAGGCGTCGTATGACGCAAGCTCGCAGAAGCTGTTTGTGGAATTCACGACAGAGCTTGTCGAGGTCGCAAGCTGCTATGAGCTTTTCCTTCTTACCCCGGACACGCTTTCCGATTCCATGGGAAGCTTTACTGTCTCGGGAACGACATATAACACTCTCGGAATAATGACAGTGGCAAAGTCGCAGGCTACGGAAGACGGCAATACCGTTCAGGTGATGTCGAAGATGTATTTCGGAAATAACGAACCGCCCTCTGACGGAGAAACAGTATATGCCGCGGTCTATGTTGAGAGCATGGTGGACGAACAGTACGAAACGTCCGACCTCAGCAACCTGATAACGATCACCGTTGACGGCGACCCCGTCCCGACCGTGACCCAGCCCTCCTGTGAGCAGCCTTGGGAGGGTGTCTCGTGGAATATCGGCACAGACAATCCCGGAAACCTCACGTTCATGAAGAATGACGGGAGCTTCACGTTTGACAGCCTTTATTACGGCACAACGTTACTTACCGCCGGTACCGCGTATGAGATAACGAGCGGCGGCAATCTCTCGATGATGTGGGAATACCTAAAATCCCTCGGCGCGGGCACTCATGTGTTCACGCTCCACTATACGGGGGTCGGAGCCGACGGCGTGACCACACCCATCGACCCGACACTTACCATAGTTCTTACGGGTTCGATTGTCTGGTGTACCCCCACGATAACCGTTACAGGCGCAGAAAGCGCTGTCATCGACCCGGACAATTACACTATTGTATGGAAGAAAAGCAACGGCACTGCCGCTTCGTTCCCTGTAGCGGCGGGTACAACTCTTACATACAACGTCACCCCGAAGGATTCCCTCAAAGTTGACGGCGTGCAGTATTACAGGACAGCCACCGGCGATGTTACCCTGAATACCGACGGTCAGGAGGTAAATATCGCTCTGCCGCAGACGGGTACAGCCACGGTAACGCCGAAGTCTAAGGGCACGGCTATACCCTCCGGCTTTACCGTAACATGGTACAGCAAGGGCAGCTATATAAATACTTACAGTAACGACTATTCCGGCGGCGATACTGCCGATGAAGATGCCGGCGATATGGCTGCGGGCGGCGAGGATACATACTATCAGATAGGTACCGGCGCGACTTCCCCGAAGGTTGCCGCAGGAACCACGTTGTACTGCGATATCACCATGACCGGTGCGAACAGTGATAAATACCCCGATGTCGAAAAGATCGAGGTAGTGATAGGCTTCGGCAATAAGGCGCAGGATGTTGCGCTTACCGCGAAGAATACCATTTCCCTCAATGTTACCGGCAAGGACGCGGAAAACGTTGATATCACCGCCGACGACTATACCGTATCATGGTATCAGAAGAACGATGAAGGCAGCTTCAAAAAAGCAGCGACCGGCAATATGCTCGCAAATCTCACGACATCCGTTGGCAAGGAATTTTACTATGAGATAACCCCAAAGGATTATTACAATTACGGCACAGGCAATACGGTCTATAACTGGCTGCGCTTCAAGGGCGTACCGCTTTCCGAGGAAACAAAGGTAACTGTCACCGAGGAAGCTCAGACAATAGATATCGCGCTTGATTCCGTAGTGCTTGTTGATCTTGCCGGAAGCATTACCAACGCGGCGGCTGTCGGAAAGGACAACCTCACCTTCACCGTTACTCAGGACCCGTTCGCGGGATATCTGAGCGGGTCGAGCTATTATTCCTACGGCTCAAAGTGGAGCGGCATCACCGAAAGCCTTACCTTAAACGACGACGGCAGCTTCACGATGAAGGTATGGGATTTCGGCGTTACGCTGAAAATAAAGGACAGCACCGACAACTTCAAGACGGTATATAAAAACATAAGCGCGGCAGACCTCGCTGCTCCGCTCTCGATCACCATGACAGCGGAGGATCTCCCCACCTACATACCGCTGACGATCGCAAAGCAGTACCCTTCCAGAAATGATAACGGCTACGATATATCAACTCTCAGCCGCGGTTACTGGAACAGCGACGAGGGCATATTCAATGACATGGTATTCACGCTGAAAAACAGCGATGCCGTCATTCCCGCAGAGCTTTACACAGTTTCGCCGGACAGAGTTGAGTTCACCGGCGATGTGTCGGCTTACTTCGGCATGGGCGACACGCTCACGCTTTCCTACACTGTTGAGGATATCAAGGGCGAGGTCGTAAAGACGAGCGACAGCGTTAAGGTGCTGAAATATTACAGCTACGGCACGGATTACGAGGATCAGCATTTTGACCTTTCGTATAAGGAATACGGCAGGGCTTATATCACCGCTGATGTTGTTTCGAGCTGGTACAAGCACGCTTATGCTGTCTATGATTCCAACGGCGACCTTGTTTCGGGCGAGGAGGCTTACGGTTCTTCATCTACAAGCGGTCTGCTTCCCCCCGGTACTTATACTGCGGTGGTATGGAGAAGCGTAAATTGGCTGTCCGTTCCGTCCAAGCTGTCGGCATTGACCGCTCTGCTCGATACCACCGAATATGTGTCGCAGGAGTTCACCGTTTCAAACGGTCTGCTGACCTATGTGACATTAGGCACCCCCGGCGAGATAGCCGATCATGCGCTGTTCACGGAAGACACAGGCTTTAAGGACGAATCCGTGAATGTCGTATCGGAGGAATGGACTCTTGTTACGCTGCCTTTTGAGGTAGATCCGACGATCGCGGCGGCTAACCCCGACGCTCACTATGCGTTCACAGTACAGACACTCTTTGGAATATGGACTTTGCAAAAAAATGTTGAGACACGCCAAGCCGGATATCATTCCACACCGGAGAGCGATAAATACATCAGCGTTTACTGCGACGGAAAACTTACCGAGAGTACGGTAAAAACAAACGGCAATGCGGAAGATATCAGAGGCTTTACGCTTTATACCGACAAGACTAAGGGAACTATCTATTTCTATATCAGAGGTGTCATAAGCGGTGATTTCCTGATGACAGTGGAAGGCGCTATCGTTGACAGCGACAACAGCGTTCTTCGCAGCATCTCTGTCGGAAAAATGACCGTCAATGTTACAGCCGCAAACGGTTCGCTTAACTTCGCTTCCGACTATCTCTACACATTGGACAATGGCGGACATATCGGCGTTTGGCTTTATACAGACAACGGAAGCACCGTTGACCTGTATATGGACGATGTAAAGATAAGGACACAAAAAGCTAACAGTATCGGTATTGCTTCATTCAATTTCTATATGAATGACACTTATGTCGGTGACGCTAATGTCTCCACATTCAGAGCCAACGACCCCGGCTGGACGCTTTCGGGCGAGCATACTCT
>CAMHBE010000147.1 GCA_946183095.1 uncultured Clostridia bacterium
TGGAGGATTTCCGTGCCAATCCTTTTCTGTCGCCGGACACAGATTGGGTCTCAATGACGAACGAGGTAATCTCTTCCTTGAAATTGCAAGACTCATTGAAGCCAAGCGACCTGCGTTTTTTTTGCTTGAAAATGTTCCCGGACTGTTATCGCATAACAAGGGGCAAACTTTCAAAATCATCCTTACCAAATTTTCCGAATTGGGGTATTCATTTGAATGGATGGTGCTTAACAGCGCGAATTTCGGAGTCCCGCAGCAGCGGCGAAGGGTGTTCATTGTCGGATATTCTCGAAGCGAATGTGCCGGAAGAATATTTCCTGTCGAACAAGGCAATGGAAAGGATCTTAACTGCATAATACCCGGAAGTCAGACGTGGCGGGTATATGGCACGGAAGGTGCCGCCTGTACACAGTGCGCAAGCTCCGGCGGAGGTGGCGGTAAGACCGGTCTGTACTTCATTGATAATAACCGTGATCCGAAGATCACCGATCATGCGCGATGCATAACGGCAAGACAGGATTCCGGCGTCAGCAAGCGCCGCGGTGAACATTCTGCAGTGCTTGTTGAAACAGGTCCGTGCGCCGTGATAAATCCCTCAAAGGAATGTGTACGTCAGAACGGCAGACGTGTGAAAGGACCGAATGAGCCGGTGTATACGATAACCGTCCAGGACAGGCACGGTATCATTCATCAAGGCAGAATACGCAGACTTATGCCGATAGAGTGCTGGCGGCTTCAAGGCTTCACCGATGAGCAGTTCAACAAAGCTCAATCGGTATGCAAAGCAAATACCCACCTTTACAGAATGGCGGGAAATTCAGTCACAGTTCCGGTCATAACGGCAATAGCACAGAAGATCAAGGCGGCGGCTGAGATGATAGGACTTGATACGACATAATCATAACGGAGGAAGATAATGAAAAAATGCGAATATCTCAATATAACCCACTTGCTGGATATTACCGAAAAGGTGATCAGCAATATTCATGACACCAAATGCAATGATGCTTCCGAAGTGAAATGCCCGCAGGGATGCGAATATGAATGGTGTTCGCTTGTCAGCAGGATAACCGGTGATTTTCTGAATCTCATATCGTTAAGGAGATATATCGACCTTTCACAGCATATATCAGACTTCTGGGCTTTCGGCAGAATCGGTCCCGCGCCATTCCATATCGCTGTTTGTTCTGAAAAAGAATATGACCGCGTCTTCGGAATACTCGCTGATTTTTCAAAACAGTATAACAGCATATATGCAGAAAAATACTGTACCAAGCTGGATAAAACAACTATCGACGCTCTTGATGATGGGGAAAACATATTGTTCAACACGTTTGCGAGAGCAATGACCATGGGCGATAAAATGGACGCAATCTTTGAAACTATGGCTAATGATCCGAACAACATCAATAAAGCGTTTGAATACGGCGATAACGATCCAGATTTAGCTGAAATGGAAAAGCCGGATATCATAAGAGCCGTATTCTTTGAAACAATGAATGCCTTTATTCTTGATGTTCCCTTCGTTGGAATGGGAGATCATCCTACACTGAATCTTGCGGCCAGCATTCAAAACGCTCTGATCGTTAAATCGCTTGTTGATAAAGCACTCTATGATTATTCCGCTTCTGAAACAGAAGATTTCTCGCCGTTCGGTTTGCAAGCGATTAAAGCTTGTGAAAGTATTATCGGGGAAAGTGAAATAAAATCGATCAATCAAAGGGTTGAAGAAATTTCGCAACATAATCAAGGAAATGATATTTCGTTATGATGGGTTTCACTAAAAAATTGAGAGGATATGAAAATGTGTAAAGTAAATGCCAAAACCGAGGAATATGAGACTTTCTTCATTCTCGGTCAGGACGCTCTGTTCACGAATTCACGGCTCGACCGTACAACGATCCCGGAAGGGCTCTATGCCTACGATCTGCGGGACGAGTGTGACGGCAACATCAACGAACTGAAAGAGTTCGTGCTGGTCAACCATTGGGGAACGGTACTTGTCAAGGAACCTATTGCGGGTGCCGGACAAGGAGTTCAGATCAAAGCCAATGATTACAACTACATCGGCGACACAATGACCGTTGACGAGTTCATTAGTGAACAGCCGGAAACAGTACAGACACAAACCTTATAAATAACCGTATTGCCTGCAAGGACAGGCGATACCATAAATATATAGCAATTCATTTCCCTTTCGGTCGCGCCTGTTCCTGCGGGCATCACCGAAAGGGGGTGATGATATAAACAGCTTTATGAGCTGGATAGGGGGCAAGAAAAGCAGCCGTGACATAATAATCCCGAAATTCCCACTGTACTATGAAAAGTACATCGAGGTGTTCGGCGGTGGCGGCTGGATACTCTTCGCGAAGCCGCCCGGTAACGACTTCGAGGTGTTCAACGACTTCAACAGCAACATCTCAAATCTGTACACCTGTGTGCGCGATCACAGTGCGGAGCTGATCGAACGGCTCCGGTTCGTGCTTAACAGCCGAGAGGACTTCGACCGTATCAAGCATATAATCAGCGAGAAAGCCGAGATCGGTGATGTTCAGAGAGCCGCGGAGTTCTATCAGCTTATCCGGTACAGCTACGCGAGTGGCTGTGACAGCTTCGGCGGCAAGCCTCACTCTATGTGGAGCAACTTCCCGCTGATAGAACAGGCATCACGCCGTTTGCAGAAAGTCATAATCGAAAACAGGGACTTTGAGAAGCTCATCTCCGCACAGGACAGCGAGGTGAGCTTTTTCTATTGCGACCCGCCTTATTACGCGACCGAGAGCTACTATGAAAACGTAGGTTTCACAAAAGCTGACCACGAACGGCTCCGGAACGCACTCGCGGGTATAAGCGGAAAATTCCTTGTTTCGTACAACGATTGTGAAGAGATACGCAGCCTGTATGACGGATGCCGGATGTTCTCCTATGAACGGCTGAACAATATCCGGCAGAGATTCGATGGCGGCAGTATGTTCGGCGAATTGCTGATATCCAACTACGACATGGACGAGCGGAAAAAGAATCCGCCAAAACAGATCAGTTTCTTTGATGATGACAACGAATTTATGGAGGAAATGCAATGATAACATTTCAGACAAGACTTACGAAAAAGGGCAACATTAAAGTTCCCCTCGATATTCTCAACCTTATGTCGGCTTGCCCCGGCGATGATGTGATCGTGTCCGTTGATCTCGACCGCGACTCCCTTGTGGTCAGCAGATACGATGATGATGCCGAATTCGGCATTACTGTTCCCGCAAATCTGCTCTATGAAGCAGGTATTGACAACGATAACTATCAGATTTATGCCGACAACGGCAGAGTTATCATTACAGAGGGAGATGAGTACGATGACTGAGAATCAGATTCAGACCTTTACCAATGAGCAGTTCGGACAGATCAGAACGGTGCTGATAGACGGCGAGCCGTGGTTTGTAGGGAAAGATGTAGCGGAAGCATTAGGCTACACCAAAGCAAGAAATGCGATATCAACTCATGTTGATGATGATGATAAAAAGGACGCCCTGATTCAGGGCTCCCTTGGTGGTCCGCAGACAATGATTGTGATTAGCGAATCCGGTCTCTACTCGCTGATCCTGTCAAGCAAGCTCCCGACTGCAAAGGTGTTCAAGCGCTGGGTGACCTCGGAAGTTCTGCCATCTATCCGCAAGACCGGCGGCTATGCTACGCCCGAAGCGATATACAAGACACTGACAGAACCAAAGAATCTCATCATCGTGCTTGAAACACTTGCTGAGGAACAGGCGAAGAACAAAAGGCTGACTGCCGAGAATGCGGTGCTGTCTGTTAAGGCTAAGTATTACGACGCTATCCTCGCCAGCCCCGAGTCGCTTCCGATAACGCAGATCGCAAAGGATTACGGAATGTCTGCGGTTACGCTCAATAAGCTTCTCTGTGATATGGATATACAGTTCAAGCGCTGCGGAACGTGGATACTCTATCAGGACTACGCCGACAAGGGGTACACACAGACCAAGACGTTCATCATCAATGAAAATCAGACCAAATCGTACACAACGTGGACACAGAAAGGCAGGCTCTTCCTGTACAATCTTCTGAAAGCGCACGGGATTGTGCCTATGTGTGAGCGTCCCGAGATCTCTGGGTACATAAGCCGCTGACGGCTTATTGATATATAAAGACCGGACAACCGACAGATCGGTGGTCAGAGCTGACAAGTGCCACAGAACTACAGACTTTGAGCAGCATCTCCCGCAGAACGACAGGATATCCGGTAAACAAACCATTTTTTACTTATGAAAGGAAAGAAGTATCATGAAATTCTTCAAGAATGCAAAGGAAAAGATCACAAACAGAGCAGCAAAGGTAAAGGCGAAGGCTGTCACACTCTGGGCAGTTGCAGCCTGCAACCGCGGCGAGAACTACGTTGACAGCGGCGTTAAGATCCTTATCGCCGTAGTTATCGGTGCTCTTCTCCTCGGCGGTCTCTACGCTCTCTTCGGTGATACTATCATGCCGACAGTTACCAAGAAAGTTGAGGAAATGTTCGAATTCAAGGGCTAAGAAGCCGCTCCGAAAGGAGCAGGAGGTAAACCGTGAAACTGAAGATCTCAGCGATACTGCTCGTGCTGTGCATGATTTTCGGCAGCAGTATTCCGCATTCCAACGCGGCAGCATTTGAGCAGGACATAACAGGTACAGTACCGATGCAGCTTCCAGAGATCGAACCCAATCCCGATGATGCCGCGGCTGTGGAAACAGCAGCCGCGGTCATCATCATTATTCTCGTAGTCTGCGTGGTAATTTACATCTGCGACACATCTGATTAGAAGCGAAAGGAAAACGAAAATGGACATCAATGTAAGGATAAACAAGATCAACACAACAGGCAGCGTCAAGGCGACCGCCTCCGTAACGCTCGATGAGTGCTTCGGAATCCGCGGGGTCAAGGTCGTAGAGGGCAAGAACGGACTCTTCATCAATATGCCGTCGTACAAAGGCTCGAACGGTCAGTACAACGACATCTGCTTCCCCACTACAGCTGAGTTCCGCAAGCAGCTTGCCGATTCAGTTGTAGAAGCGTACAAGCTCGCAATAGAGCAGATACAGAAGCAGTCGCCCCAGTATGAACCGTCCGCATATGACGAACCGGTCCCCGAAATGTCAATGTAACATAAACAACAATATTCATTTACGAAAGGAAAAAACACTATGAACATTATCAAGAACATCAAGAACTTTTTCAAGAATGCGGCAATGACCGTAAAGAACTCTTTCTCCTGCGTTCTCCGCAGAGTAAGACTCGCATTTGCGAGAATGAACACTGTCGCTGCGTGCGCTCGCGGCGAGAACTACGTTGACAGCGGTGTGAAGATACTCATCGCCGTAGTCATCGGTGCGCTCCTTCTCGGCGGACTTTACGCTCTGTTCGGCGATACCATTATGCCGACCGTGACCAAGAAGGTCGAGGAAATGTTCGAGTTCAAGGGCTGATGCCGGTCATACAGACATCCGTCATCATCGTCCTGCTCTGTATCGAAGTGTACTGCGATCTGAAAGACCGCACGATACCAAATAGAATATCGCTTGCAATTGCCGTAGCAGCCTTCATAGATTTTCATATCGCAAATCTGTGGGGGCTGTTGCCCGCAGCGATGTTTTTTGTCGGAGCGCTGTTCACGAAGATCGGCGGCGGTGATGTGAAAGCGGTCGCGGCTCTGAGTCTGTCGCTCGGGCTATGGAAAACACTCCTGCTGCTGTTTGCGGCGGAACTGTCAATG
>CAMHBE010000148.1 GCA_946183095.1 uncultured Clostridia bacterium
AGCACCGTTTTCGAGACAGACGTTCTCGGTTTGCTTGCCAAAGAAGGGCAACTTATGTCATATACCCACAATGGGTTCTGGCAATGCATGGATACAAAGATAGAGAAGCTTCGGCTTGAAAATATGTGGAAATCTGGAAATGCGCCATGGAGAAAATGGTAAAGTAAATGAAGTACTTATCTTGCAATTTGATTTCAAGAATGACACTTAATATTAATGGACGAATAGACAGTGATCCTAAGGTATTATCTTTTTGCTGCGAGAATATCCCAAGTCGTCCCGGAATCCCATTGACTGATGATGCCGAAGAATCGCTTGAAAGATTTATTGGATTACGCAATCTATTACTTGCACAGGGCTTCAGAACTCCTGATAAAACGAGATTTGGCTGCGAAGGTTGTTCAAACTATTATGAAGATGAATGGAGTATTAACCCATTTATCGGATATGTAAATATTTCTGCATATCCTGCACCTTGTCAATGTAAATGTTGTTATTGCGAAGCACAAAAATGGGATGACAGTCTTGAAGTAAAAAAAGCTTACGTGCATCTGTTCGATTTTCTTGAACTTGCCGATAGTAGTGGCGCAATAGATCCCGATGCAGTTTGGCAAATATCAACGGGTGAAATAACTATTTATCCTTTTAAGAAACGTATTTTAAATTTAGTGAAGAATAAGACCTCTGTCTTCTATACCAACGCGTTTATTTATGATGAACAGATTGCTCAGAATTTACATAAATAATCCAGGCTCATATATTAATGTTAAAAAGTTAAGGACTCTAAAGTAAATAATAATATATCAGGCTGTAAGATACACTATTGATAGTTTGAAATATTACACAGCAGACCCCGCCCGGCACATACCGGACGGGGTCGCTGTTATTTGCAGTAAACTTCTATTGCGCGGTTCACGAACTCCGCTGTGCCTGCGCCGCCGGCTTTGTCGATGTTTTCGGTGAACTCGCCGCCGCCCGCGTACATCTTCCCGAGACTGCGAAGTATCTCGTTCGTACAGTTGTAGTAATTTTCGCAGAAGAAGTCCTGCAGGCGCTTCACCTGCGCTTGCACTTCGCCGTCAGCAGGGTCGCGGTCACGCAGCTCTCCGAACTGCACGAAAAACTCCATTGTCTTTGCCGCAAGTCCCGCGTTGTCCACGTCGGAACGCTTCTCGTTCTTTTCCTCGAACTCCTTGTATGAAGCGGTATCTCCCCACTGCTCCTTTGCCCGCTTGGTATATTCATCGAGCTTGGCTGTGTCAAATGCTTTAAAATCCATAGTTTTCACTCCTGTCTTGTGTATTTTTTCCGCGAAGGTTATAAGGTCGTCGAGATGCTCCCGCCGCAGTTTAAGCAGCTCTATCTGCTGTTCGAGTGCCTTTTTGCGGTCGAAATCCGGGTCGCTGATGATCTCCTTGATGTCTTTCAGCGGGAACTCCAGTTCCCGGAACAGCATTATCTGCTGCAAACGCTCCAGCGCCGTATCGTCATACAGCCTGTAGCCCGCGTCGGTATGTCCGGCGGGTGCAAGCAGCCCGATCTTGTCGTAATACTGTAGTGTGCGCACACTCAGTCCCGTCAGCTTGCTGACCTCGTTTACTGTCATTCCGCCTTGTTTCATCTGAACTACCTCCTTTTCTTATCGCTGACTTTACTATACACTATTACGTTACGTCATAGTCAAGGGAAAATGCTGCGATTTGTAGGATCGCACAAAATATTCTTCTGCACCCGCACAATACCATGTATATTTCGCCGATGCTCATATCAATAGTATCATAATTGTGACGGGGTGTCAATGGTATGTTGAATTATTAGCGGGAGTGTGGTATAATACTATAAAAACAGAAAAGGCGATAATATGGAAGAATACAAATATCCAACATACTGGGATAAGCAAAACAAAACAGAATATATTTATAAAGATATATCAGCTATTGGCTGACGTAAACAGCTATGAGACTATTCATCGCAATAAAATTCAACAATGAAATAAGATCCGCGCTTCTCTCCATGCAGGAGCAGCTAAAGCGCACCAATATCCGCGGAAACTATACCAAACCCGAGAACCTGCATCTCACCCTCGCGTTCATCGGCGAGTACGGCGATCCCGACTACGTTCTCGAAACACTTGAAAAGGTGCGTTTCAAGCCGTTCGAGCTGGCGCTTGACGGTGTGGGCAGCTTCGGCAGGCTGTGGTGGGCGGGGCTTACCGCGTCTGTGGAGCTGCACAACACTGCCGCGCAGATACGGCATTTCCTCGCCGATGCGGACATTCCGTTCGACAGGAAGAAATTCTCGCCGCACATCACGCTGATACGCGAGCCGAGCAAACCGACTATGCCCGCGATAGAAGTTCCCGCCGCGTCAATGACCGTGGAAGAAATATCGCTCATGCGCTCGGAGCGCGGCAGGAACGGTATGATATACACAGAAACAGGGACGATCGGAAGCGTATAGAATAACAACCAATAAAATCACAGCTCCCCTCGGATCGTTCCGGGAGGAGCTTGATGTTTCTGAACTTCACAGCACCCCGAACAGCGCGGTAAGGTCAGCCCCGACGATAACACGGTCGGAAACGTTTTCGGCATTGTTCAGCATACTCTCGACCTTGCTTTCGAGCGCGACGTTGATGAACCTGTCAACATCTATCCCGCGAAGCTCGAAAAAGAAGAACGGGTTTTCATCGAACCTCACGCCGATACCGTACATGACCGCCGCGACGTGCTTGCACATTATCGCCCAGTCCGGACAGCTGCAATCAAAGCTTATCTCCTTCGGTGACGGGAACAATCCGTCTTTTGCGGTGAAAAGCTCCTGCAAGTCGGCGGGAAATTCGCCTTTGATAAGACTTTCCATATTCTCTATACGTTTTCCGCACTTCTCGATTATCTTGTCGCAGCTTTCCTGTGAGAGAGGACTAATGCGTATCTCGACCTTGTACGGCGTTTTGCGGGAGCCCTGCACACGCGCTTCGATCTTTCCCTTTTTTATTTGCAGGTCGATAACGGTGCCGGCTTTCACATAGCGCTTCCCGCGGTCGAGTCGGCTTGCGTAGTCTGCGTATTGTTCGAGGTTGCGGCACCATGCCTGCCCCCACCAGCTTGTGCAGATAATGCGCCGTGAAAAGGGCTTTATCGGATCATATATCAGTTTCTTTTTCGCGGCGGCTGCATTCGTTGCTTTTACCCTGTCGCGAAGCTCCTGCATTGTCGGCTGTGAATACACGACATCGTTGTTCCAGTATTTGCTCATTGCCGTGCTCCTTTCACTTCAGTTCAAGCCGCATAAGCTTCAGCAGTTCGGCATCGTTCATTTCGGTGATCCAGTTCTCGCCGCCCGAGCCTATGACGTTTTCCGCAAGCTCCTTCTTGCTGTTTATTATAGCATCTATCTTTTCCTCTATCGTTCCGGCGGAAACGAGCTTATGCACTATAACGTTCTTCTGCTGACCGATACGGAACGCCCTGTCCGTTGCCTGATTTTCGACTGCGGGATTCCACCAGCGGTCAAAGTGAATGACATGATTGGCTGCGGTAAGGTTCAGCCCGGTGCCGCCAGCCTTTACCGACAGCACCATAAACGGTACATAGTCCTCGCCGTTGAACTCTTCCACCATTTTGGTGCGCTTTTTCACCGGAGTGCCGCCGTGAAGGACAAGCCCTTTGCTGTGGAAAATGCGTTCGAGATAGGCGGCGAGCGGCTCCGTTATTTCTTTATACTGCGTGAATACAAGCACCCGCTCACGTTTCTCATATATCGTCTCGCAGATGTCACGCAGCATTTCAAACTTGCCGCTCTCGGCAGGGTCGAAGGCTTCCTGCCCCATATACTGATCGGGGTGGTTGCATATCTGTTTGAGTTTGAGTATCGAGGCAAGCACCAGCCCTCTGCGCTGCATCTTCGTCTGTTCGTTCGCAAGGGCGTTTTCAAGCTCTGCCACCTGTTTGCGGTAAAGAACGATCTGTTTCTTTGAGAGCTGAACATATTCGAGCTGTTCGAGCTTGTCCGGAAGGTCTGCGATAACGCTCTTGTCGGTCTTGACGCGGCGCAGTATGAACGGCGACACCATGCCTTTCAGCTTCTGATATCCCTCGCGGTGCGTGTCGAGCTTCTTCGCGAAGTCCTTGAACTCCGCCGACGTTCCGAGCAGTCCCTTATTGAGGAAATCGAACAGCGACCACAGGTTAGTGAGGTCGTTCTCTATCGGAGTACCCGTCATTGCTATCTTATGCCTTGCGGGAATTTTCTTTATGGCGCGGGTCTGCTTTGTGGCGGGATTTTTGATAGCCTGCGCCTCATCAAGGATAAGGCAGTCCCATGTCGTCCCGTTAAGCTCCTCCATTCTCGCCGCCATACCGTAAGTCGTGATGTGCAGGAAAACATCATCGTCGTCCGGCAGCGCCGCGCCCTTTCCGTGCATTATCGTGTATTTTATTTTCGGCGTGAAGCGCTGAGCTTCCTTTTCCCAGTTTCCGAGTAGCGACGCGGGAACTATCAGCAGCACCTTCGCGTCCTTGTTTGCGCCGCGCAGCTTTTCGAGGAATGTCAGCACCTGCAAGGTCTTTCCGAGACCCATATCGTCCGCGAGACACGCTCCGAAGCCCGATCTCTGCATATACAGCAGCCAGTTGAAGCCGGTGAGCTGATACGGGCGAAGTGTTGCTTTCACGCCTGCGGGAGCCTTCACCGGCTTTATATCAGCCGGGTGGCGAAGGCTTTTAAGCAGTCCGTTCAGCCATTTGCCGTTGGATATCTTTACACCGACATCGACCTCTTTTTCACCGGCACCGTTCTGCATACGCAGCGCCTGCAAAAACGTCAGTTCCCCGCCGTATTTTTCCATTTTGCCGAGCATTTCCCGCAGTTCTGCATGGTTCACTTCCACCCACTTGCCTTTTAGCTGTGCCAGACCCTCTGTCTGTTTCAGGAGCAGCTCTATATCACGCTGCGTGAGCGCCTCGCCGTTCACGGAAAGCTCCGGCACCATTGAAACGAGCGTATCAAAGCCGAGCATACTTTGCTTCTTTTCGCCGAGAACGACATTCACCGATACCGACGAATACCGCTTTCGCCACCAGTCCGGCACTCTGCACAATACCCCGCAGCCCTCAATTTCCGGAATGCTTTTCAGGAATGTATATGCTTCCTCGGCAGAGAATTTCAGCGGGTGGAACATCTCGCCGCTTTCGACAAATCCGCCAAGCAACGGTGATACCTCCGAGACCTTGTTCAGACACGAGAGCAAAGTCACGAGCCGTTCCCTGTCACCCTTGAACTCCGTCAGAGCATACGAAAGCGGCAAATGGCGCACCTGTCCGTTATCGTCGGTCGTCGCGTAGGTCGCCATGAACGCAAACGGGAACTTCTCGTCCCTGCTTTCGACAAGATGAAAAAATATCCGCTCCGGGACACGAAGCTGCTGTCCCTTTTCCGTGAGGAACATCTGCACCGTGCCGCTGTAACCGGACATTTCACGGCTGAACACCTCGTTCAGCTTCTCAAATATCCCGCCGAGCCATTCACGGTCTATGTACTCCGTGCCGATACCGAAGGGTACGGCTTCCAGCAGCTCGTCACATATATCCTCCGTCAATACGACGTTTGCATTCTCGCGGACAAGCTCCAGCTCCGGCATTGAGGTGAGTGCTTTTATAAAGCGCTCACTTACGGCACGCAGAAAGCCGAGGGACATACTTTCGCCTGCTGCCGCAGTTTCGGAACC
>CAMHBE010000149.1 GCA_946183095.1 uncultured Clostridia bacterium
TGTTTTGACGGTGGTTTTTGGCTGTTTTCGGAAACTTCTCGACGGTTCGTTGAGATGCAGGCTTAGCGTTTTAAAAGTTTATGTCTCCCCTGCCGGACGCGTGGGAGACATAAACGTAAACTTTTCTTTTTCGATCAAGCTGTGTCATATTCACGCCTGAACGTTCTTCCATTGACCTGTTGCGAAGAAGTTGTTCACCGAGGCGAGCATATCCTCTTTCCTCGTTGTTTTCAGCATATATCCCTGCGGACGCAGTTTCATGACCTCCATGACACTGTCACGGTCGGAATGTCCGGTCAGGAACACTACCGGTATCGACGCTGTCTTTTTGTCGCCGCGCAGAGCTTCGAGCACCTTCGGTCCGTTCATGACCGGCATCTCGTAATCGAGCAGTATCAGATCGGGCTGATTGTTGAGCGCAAACGGCACCGCCATAAGTCCGGTCTTTACGATCGTTACCTGATACTCGGGAGCAAGCCATTCCTGCACCATTTTCAGGAAGATCATGTCGTCGTCGCACAGCAGGATATGGTGTCTGCCATTGTCCTGCTGTGTTTTGGCATTGCGGATTATCGGATCATCGTGAGCTATCTCACCGAAAGCCAGCGACTTTATGCTGGCAGTAAATTCCTTCATATCGAAAGGACGGACAAATTCCGCAGTTACTCGCGAAACATCCACCACCTTTTCGATCTCCTGCAATTCGTTCGGATATCCGACAATACAGAAATGCACAAATTCATCGGTGCATTTAGACGCGATGTACGAAAGCAGTCCCGAGGTATTTGAAATATAATCCCCCGCAAACATCAGAATGATGTCCTTGCCTATGATGTTCTCGTCAGCATCCCTCACTGTCGGTTCACAGCGGGTGACATTTATGCCTGTCTTTTTTATGCTGTTCTCCAGCGAGTTGACCATAAATGCCGAGCCTTGACTGATTATAAGCAGTTCGGGTGTTTTGTTTTCTTCCATAATGCTGTACTCCTTCTTTATCCTATGATCTCCGGCAGCTTATCGTAATCGAGGTTTCCGACAGCCGCCGCGATTTTCTTGACGCGGTCTTTTTCTTCATCGGGTATCCTGTAGTCTTTCAGGCTCGCCGCTATCTCGTTTATGTTGTCGAACTGCGCCGTTTCAAGCGATTCTTTGATAAGCGCGTATGCTTCGCTGAGCTCGTCGGGCGAGATCGGGGGCTTGCCGGAGTCGTCCTCTTCCTCCTGCCGTTCTCCGAGGAGTGGGCTTAGCTGTTCGCCGAGTTTTCTGCATCTTGTGAGCAGTTCTCCCAGTCGTTCTTCTATCGTCGCTGTGTCTCCGGCGTTCCCGGCGCTTTCGAGTTTCTGCGCAAGCTCTCCGATATCGGCTGCACCTATTATGCGGGACGTGCTCTTCATGGCGTGTATCTTTATGGTCGCATTCTTCACGTCCCCCGCGAGCCAGTATCGTTCCGTCTCGTCGGCGTGCGCGCCTATCATCCCCGCGTAAGTTTTCAGCGTTTCGAGATACGCCTCCTCCGAACCGGAGTTCATGATCCCGGCGGCTGTATCTATCTCGTCTATCCCGGCAACGAATGACGGTATCACGGACTCCGATGCAGTCTCTTCCGGAATATTGCCGCTGTCATCCGCTGTCATTACCTTGCTTTCGGGGAGGTAGTTGAGCAGCATACTTTCGAGCTTTGCGGGATCTATCGGTTTTGTGAGATAATCGTCGAATCCCTCCGCAAGATACTGTTCCCGCGCACCGGATATCGCGTTCGCTGTAAGGCAGATGACCGGTGTATCCCTGTTCGGGTCATTTTCTCTTGCGCGCATCTCGTGCAGCGTCTCGATACCGTCCTTTTCGGGCATCATGTGGTCAAAGAAGATGATATCGTATTTCTTGTCGTAAGCGAGTGCAAGTCCCTCGTCTCCGCTGTTTGCGGTATCTATCTTCACTGCGGTCTGTTTCAGCAGGCTCCTGAATACCATGAGGTTCATCGGTGTATCGTCCACCACCAGCACCTGCGCATCCGGCGCTCTGAACAGCTCACGGTACTTCCTGCGCTTGCCGAGTGAAGCCTTGTATGCCGCTTCGTAATCGCCGAGCTGTTCCCACTTAACGACTTTCTGTTTCAGATCAAAGCTGAACTTCGACCCGAGCTCGTAGATGCTCTCTACTTCGAGAGACGAATCCATCATTTCCAGCAGACGCTTCGTGATGCTCATTCCGAGACCCGTTCCCTCGACTTGGCGGTTGCGTTCTTCATCTATACGGTCGAACTCGGAGAACAGCTTTCGCATATCCTCCTTTTTGATGCCTATGCCGGTGTCCTTGACCTCGATGTGCAGCGTAATGCCGTTATCGTCTCCCGATATCCTCATGAAGTCTATGACGAATGTAACGGATCCCTTTTCGGTATATTTCACGGCGTTGGTGAGTATGTTCGTGATGACCTGCTTTATGCGCACCTCGTCGCCGTGCAGCATACGGGGCACATTCCTGTTTATGTCGAGTATCAGCTGCAATCCCTTGTCCTCGGCTCTGGTATGTATCATGTTCACGAGGTCGTTTATCATGGAGGACAGGTCGTAGTCAACGGGGATTATCTCCATTTTTCCCGCTTCGATCTTCGAGAAGTCGAGGATATCATTGACCAGACCAAGCAGTGTATTTCCGGCTGTACGGATGCTCTCGGAATAACCGAGTATGCTGCTGTCACTGCACTCCCGCAGTATCATCTCGTTCATGCCGAGCACCGCGTTTATAGGCGTGCGTATCTCGTGTGACATATTCGACAGGAACGAGGACTTCGCTTCACTTGCCGCAAGAGCACGCTCCGACATATCTATGAGCTTGTCACGTTCTTTCTTTTCGGCATCTATATTCTCCGCGAGCCACAGGACGTGTGAGACCTTCCCGTTCGGCTTGCGCTGAGAGACCATAAAGCGCACTCTGACCCAGATACCGGTCTTGGTGAAAAGTTCGAGGGCAACTGTCTTGGTATCACGCAGACGTCTGTCGAGCGTACCGAAGTTGATGAAGTTCATTACATCATCCATGCTGGATTCGGCGGTCATTCTTTCCATACTCTCGTACATGAGTATCTGCGCGTTGTCGCGCTGGTCTTTGATATTGCTGTTCACGACGGCATTTTCCGATTTTATGACGCTGAAAGTATCCTCAAACAGGTCTATATCGAAAACAGTCATGTAGATGTTCGATATTGATGCCATCTGCGTGTTCAGGTTCCTTGCAGTCTCGGAGATAGCGTCACGGTTACGCTTTTCTTCGTCTATGCCCTCTACGAGCCAGATAACGTGATCTATGCTGCCGTCGGGGGTGCGCTTCGATACCACGAACCTTCCTCTGCACCATACCTCGTTGTAGCTGAGGAATTCCACAGTAAGGGTATTCTTGTCCTTCAGGCGTTCATCCAGCGTCGAGAGATCCACGAACTCACGGACATTCCGGCGGGAACTCTTGTGGGAGAGCTTGCGGGTGACATCTTCGAGCACTTCCTGCGCATTGCCCGTACTGCTGCCGACAAGCTCGGACACATCTCCGACGTTGGTCTTTATCTCGGTGAACGTATCGTTCGGTATGTCGATATCGTACATCGTGAAATAGATGTTCGCAACGGAAGATATCTGCTCGTTCATCAGCTTTACGGCTTCGAGCGTCATATCTCTTTCACGTTTTTCGGCATCTATATCCTCGACGAGGTACATGGCGCGTGCCACCGTGCCGTCGTCATTCCTTTCTGAGACGATATACCTCGCTTTTCTCCACTTCTTATCGGCACTGAGAAACTCCGTGGTTATGGTGTTGGTATCTTTCAGCCTGTCGTTCAGCTTGCTGAAATCCACAAAGTCGAGTATGCCGCTTCGTGCAGAGGGGTCGGAAAACCTCTCCATGATAGCGCGTATCATCTGCTGGCAGTGGTTTCGCGTCTCGCCTATCATTGCGGAGGCTTCCGCCTTGTTGTTGCGCACTTCGCTGAACGTATCGTTCCGGAAATTTATCTCGTGCATGGATATATAAATATCGGCGGTGGACGAAAGCTGTGCGTAAAGCCGCTGCGCTATGCGGCTTCGTCTGCCGGAAACTATCATGATGAGGCTTATTATCATGGACATTGCGATAACGACGCATATCGTCAGCACAAGTATCATGTTGAGAGAGCCGAAAATGTAAGTTGTATCCTTCACGGAAATGCAGTGCCAGTCATTCATGATAGCTGCGGAATAGATGATATAATGTGAATCCTTATAGTCAAATTCAAAGACCTCTTTATCAACATTATATATCTCATCGAATATGTACTGTCCGAGCGAATCGTTCTCCGCTCCGTAATCCTTGCCGATCTCATTCCTATCGGAATGTGCGACGACATATCCGTTGCGGTCGGTGATGAAGACGATATCGGCGTATTCGTTGTCCGCCGCTTCCTCGGCAATAGTCTGTATGCCGTCAAGTGACATATCGAATGCCACAACGCTCTTCCCGTCGCATAACGTCTTGGCGAGCGTCACCATAACGGTACCCGTCATGGCATCGAGATACGGCTCGGTCACAGTCACTCTGCCGCTGTTTCCTATCGCCTGTATGTACCACGGGCGCTCGGTGGCAACATAATCGGCGGGCGGCTCCCAGCCCGACCCGTCAAGATAATCCCCGCAGATACAGCCGTACATTCCCGCGGAGTTTCCTTTTATCGTATTCACGACAGCGGTGGACTGACTTGTCAGATATTTGAGTATCTCATCCGATGTTCTTCTTTCCCGTATCATATCGTCGAGCATATTTGCGGTGATCATGATGGCGTCTGTGCCTACCGAGAGGTAATCGTTGAGCTGAGCGGACGTGCGTATGGCTGAGATCTCACCGTCCTTGACGATATTGCTGCGCTTTTCGGAATACAGCATACTGTAATACACGGTAAAGATGCCGACAAAGAACAATATGACCATGATCGTTATGATGACTGTCCTTGTGACCGCGGAACGCTGTTTATTCGAGAAGATTTTCATGAAGATCTCCTTTCGGCGCCTTCAGCGTCAATATAAATGATCTTTTGTCCGGGGATGTTTTCTTTCGGGAGCTGTTTCCCGCATTGTACGAATTGCGACCTGCCCTGTTGCTCCGAAAACAGTTTCGGCAAAGCACCGCCTGTCATGCGCGGACGTGCAGTGTACCGCCGTTTGCGGCGATCTCCGCTTTTATCCGTGCTTTATCCTCATACATAAGGCTGTCCGCTTCCTTCATCATTTCCGCAGCCGACTTGTTCACCGAGAGCCCGAAGGCGCAGGAGTAGCCCGATGCCGACACTTCCCCCCGCATATCCTCAACGAACTTTCTCATTTCTTCCTCGGTCTGTCTCAGACAGATCGCCACGAACTCGTCTCCGCCTATGCGGTAGATCTTATCCTTCACGGAAGCGGGTCTTATAAAGCACTCCGACACGGTTTCCAAAGCCTTGTCACCCGTGGAATGCCCGAGAGTGTCATTCATCCATTTCAGCTCGTTCATATCTATGGAGACGATGCCCGTAACAGCCGCGCCGTAACGTTCGATATCGCTGTAGAACGACTGCCGGTTCAGCAGACCGGTGAGCGCGTCACGCTTTGTGTACTGCCCGTAAACATACAGGTAGTAGAGCAGTATCTCCGCCCCGTACAGGAGGTTCGTATCAACATTCTCATCCAGTGCGCTTATCAGCGCGGCAAAGGCTCCCGTC
>CAMHBE010000150.1 GCA_946183095.1 uncultured Clostridia bacterium
CGGTAAAAGTCAAGGCAAAGGGAAAGGTAATAAGATGAGCGGTCTCTGGCGGCTGCAATATAAAGAGGTATATGAGAGTTCCGTCTCCGATCTGCATCGCGGATCTCTCACAAAATGCGTTAGATTAGGAGAATACATATCATGAGAGCAGATTTACATTGCCACACAACATTATCGGACGGGTCCCTCGGCATCGAGGAAGTCATAGCGCAGGCAAAGCGCAACAAGATTGATGTTCTGTCGATTACCGACCACGATAACCTTGCGTCAACATCCCGCGCCGTTATCCTCGGACAGAGATACGGCATTCGTGTGCTGCCCGCTGTTGAGATATCGGCTGTTGACGGGAGCAGGGGAAGAAAAGTTCATATCCTCTGCTATATGCCGCATAAGCCCGACAGGCTCGAAGGACTGTGTCTGCGTACAAGTGAAGCGAGAAAGCAGCTCGGCAAGAAAATGGCGCTCAAGGTGATCGAAGAATACCCCATAGCGTTCGAGAATATCCTGCGGTACGCGGCAGGCGGCAAGACTATCTACAAATGCCATATTATGCACGCACTCATGGATTACGGATATACGACCGAACTGTACGGCGATGTTTACAATAAGCTGTTCAGCGCGAAGGACGGGCTTTGCGCCGAAGAAGTCCGCAAGGAGACGGAGAGAGTGCCCGATGTGCGTTTCGCGCTCGAACTTATCCATTCCGCAGGCGGTACCGCATCTATCGCACACCCGAAGGTTTACAACAGTTTCGAGCTGATAGAGGAACTCGCAGGTCAGGGCAAGATCGACGGCATCGAAGTTTACCACGAGAGTGCCGACGAGACGGAAGAAGAGCAGCTCCTCGATCTCTGCCAGCAGTACGGGCTTCTGCCCACGGGCGGTTCGGATTTCCACGGCTTTTATAACCACTACGCGATATCGCTGGGTTATAAGTTCACGCCGGAGCAGTCCGTGCGCGCGATTATCACACGCGGTGAGCACCTGAACGTGTGATATGTTCAATTAAAAAGCTTTGTCCGATCTGCGGACGTATCCTTACAGCGGCGGGACGGTCACATTTTGTCGGTGACCGGAACTTGAAGAAGAAAGACAGCACTGCTATTACAGGAAACATTATGGAAAATGTACAGACATTAAAAAGCGAAAAATATAAAAAATACTTCTGCGTTCCGTATCTTATGGGACCGAACGGAGTGCGTCTGCTCGACGAGATGCTGGATGCTTTTCCTATGAAGTACACGGAAGACAACAGCATCCTTGACCTCGGCTGCGGGAGCGGGCTTACGAGCCTGTATCTTGCTTATGAGACTGGCGCGAAAGTTTTCGCTGCCGATCTTTGGATATCGGAAGAGGACAATCGTAAGCGCATTGAAGAGTGGGGGATGCAGGACAGGATAATCCCAATGCAGTGCGACGCCAATGACCTGCAATTCGACAAGCAAGCGTTCGACGCGGTGGTCAGTGTTGATTCGTACCACTATTTCGGCGGCAAAGAGGGTTACTTCATAGAGAAGATACTTCCTCTGCTGAAAAAAGGTGGTACCGCACTGATATGCGTTCCAGGGATAAAGAACAAGTACACCGGCAGGAGCGAGGCATATCTCGGTCCGTGGCTCGGAGATGAAGCATCGCTGTTCCGAAGTGCTGACGAATGGAAACAGATCATCGGTAAAAACCGCGATATCGTGTCTGTAAAGACATGGGAACTTTTCGGATTTTATATACCGTGGCAGGAGTGGTTCGACACGCTGCACGGATATGCGCTGAAAGACAAGCAGTTCTTTGACAGTGTCATCAGACCTTTTTCATGTTTTGTGGGTATTATGGTGACAAAGATATGACCGCTGATATGTGATCTGTTAAATATTTTAAAAAAATAAGGGGATAAAAGAAATGGACATCAAGGAAGAAGCGCTCAGAAAGCACTACGAATGGCAGGGAAAGATCGAAGTGATCTCCCGCGCACCGATAAATACGCGCGAAGACCTTTCGCTCGCATACACACCGGGAGTTGCACAGGCTTGTCTGGAGATCCAGAAGAAGCCTGAGCTTTCTTATGAGCTGACAAGAAGGAAGAACCTCGTCGCGGTAATAACAGACGGCACCGCGGTGCTCGGACTGGGCGATATCGGCGGACTTGCGGGAATGCCTGTAATGGAGGGCAAATGCTGTCTGTTCAAGGAGTTTGCCGGCGTGGATGCTTTTCCGCTCTGCATAAAGAGCAAGGACGTTGACGAGATCGTGCATACTATAGAACTGCTGTCGGACAGTTTCGGCGGCATCAACCTCGAAGATATCGCCGCACCGCGCTGTTTCGAGATAGAGAGAAAGCTGAAGGAAAGACTTGATATACCGGTAGTCCACGACGATCAGCACGGTACCGCTGTAGTTGTCGGTTCCGCACTCATCAACGCCGCGAAATGCGCGGGCAAGAAGCTGTCGGATATGACGGTGGTGATAAACGGTGCAGGCGCAGCGGGTATCGCTATCGGAACGTTCCTGCTCAGTCTCGGGATCGGCGACCTTATAATGGTCGATCTCTGCGGCATAATAAACCGTGAGGACAGCTACGAAAATCCCGCTCACGAGGATATCAAGAACAAGTCCAACAAGAATTGCAGAAAGGGCAGACTGGCGGATGCTATGAAGGGTGCGGATGCTTTCATCGGCGTTTCGCGTCCGAAGCTCGTTACGCCGGAAATGGTACAGTCCATGGCAGATAAGCCGATCGTGTTTGCAATGGCAAATCCCACGCCGGAGATAATGCCGGACGAAGCGAAAGCTGCCGGCGCGTTCATAGTCGGAACAGGACGCAGCGACTTCCCGAATCAGATAAACAATGTGCTCGTGTTCCCGGGACTTTTCAAGGGAGCACTCTCCGTGCGTGCTAAACGCATCACCGAGGAGATGAAGCGTGCGGCGGCGTATGCTATCGCGTCTATCATTCCCGACAGCGAGATAACTGCGGAGAACATCATTGCAAGTCCGCTCGATAAGCGTGTAGCCGATACCGTTGCCAAGGCTGTCGCTGAGGCTTATAAAGAGTGAGAACGGGTCAGGAAGGACGACATGAAGATAGCAGCAGTGGATTTCGGTGACAGTCACACGGGTATCGCAGCTTGCGACAAGCTCGAAATGCTCGCGTCACCGGTTTGCATAATAGATGAAAAACGGTTTGAGGTCTGCGCGGATAAAGTTGCCGATAAACTAAAGGAGATAGGCGCGGAACTCGTCGTGGTGGGTAATCCGATAAATATGAACGGAACTTACGGTCCCCGCAGCGAAAAATGTTCGGAATTTGCGGAGCTGCTGAAAGAACGGCTCGATGTTCATGTTGAACTGTGGGATGAACGTTCATCGACAGTGACCGCACATAACATGATGAATGAGATAAACAAACGAGGAAAGAAACGCAAGGCAGTGATCGATGCCGCCGCGGCTGCGGTGATACTCGACAGCTTCCTTGCGTACAGGAGAAACCATAATGCACAAGAAACGGATAGACCCTGAAGAATCTTCCAAGAGGCTGCGCCGCATAACCGTGCGCAACTGGGTGATAATGTTCGTATCGCTCATACTCATTATCATCTGCTATTATTTTGTAAAGTAGGACAACGAAAGGAACACACACAATGTATATCTACAACTCGGCAACAAGAAAAAAAGAATTGTTCACGCCGCACACCGAGGGCAAGGTGAAAATGTACACCTGCGGTCCCACGGTGTATCATTACGCACATATAGGCAATCTGCGCACCTACATCATGGAGGACGTGCTCGAAAAGTACCTCAGGTTCTCCGGATATGATGTAAAGCGTGTTATGAACATCACCGATGTCGGACACCTCACAAGTGACGGAGATACCGGCGACGACAAAATGGTAAAGGGAGCAAAACGTGAGCACAAGACTGTCATGGAGATCGCACAGTTTTATACCGACGCGTTCTTCGATGACTGCCGGAAACTGAACATAAAGACCCCCGATGTTGTGGAACCCGCAACTCACTGCATCGACGAGTTCATCAAGGTGATATCGTCGCTTATGGAGAAGGGTTATGCTTATGAAGCGGGCGGCAACATCTATTTTGATACATCAAAGCTTGATAAATATTACATTTTCAACGATTTCAGCGAGGAAGACCTTGCGGTGGGAGTCCGCGAGGGCGTTGAAGCTGATGACAACAAGCGCAATAAAGCAGACTTTGTGCTGTGGTTCACCAAGTCCAAGTTCGACGATCAGGAACTGAAATGGGACAGCCCGTGGGGCATCGGTTATCCCGGCTGGCACATTGAATGCTCCTGCATAAGCATGAAGCACCTCGGCGAGTATCTCGACCTGCACTGCGGCGGTATCGACAACCAGTTCCCGCACCACACCAATGAGATAGCGCAGAGTGAGGCGTTCCTCGGACATGAGTGGTGCAAATACTGGTTCCATGTACATCACCTCAACACCGATACCGGTAAGATGAGCAAATCGTCGGGAGAGTTCCTGACAGTGTCGCTTTTGCAGGAAAAGGGCTATGACCCGCTGGTTTACCGCTTTTTCTGCTTGCAGTCGCATTACCGCAAGAACCTTATGTTCAGCTGGGAAAACCTTGACAATGCGGCGGACGCTTATAAAAAGCTCACCGAACGTGTCATGAAAGTGCTCGGCGGCAAGGGCGGAACTGTCGATACCGCAAAGTACGACGAACTGAAAAAAGGCTTTACTGACGCGCTTGACGGTGACATGAACACCGCGCAGGCTATAACATCGCTGTATGATATACTTAAATCCGATGCAGACGATGCAACGAAATATAAGCTGATAGATGATATCGACACGGTGCTGTCGATCGGGCTTATTCCTGCTGCGGAAAAACTCGCGGCGGCTAAGGGAAACACGGAAAACGATGAACTTCCCGCAGAAGTGACGGAGCTTCTCGAACAGCGCAAGGCTGCAAGAAAAGAGAAGAACTTCGCGCTTGCCGACGAGCTTCGCAGCAAGATAACAGCTCTCGGGTACATCGTCGAGGAGACAAGACAGGGAACAGTCGTGAGAAAGGCATGAGTATGAAGAAAAAGGCATTTGCGGGACTGCTGCTTGCAGGCGTCCTGACACTTGCGGGCTGCTTCGGCGGCGGGAACGATGACGGGCTGACATCAAAAGCCGTGTACAACTACGACTACAGCACCATGAAGCTTGTGCAGTTCGATGAACCTTATGACGGTCAGCCCACAGCGGATATTGAAACGACCCTCGGTACTTTCAGGATAGTGCTCTATCCCGAATATTGCCCGAACACGGTAAAGAACTTCGTTGACCGCGCGAATGAGGGGTACTATAACGGAAAGCCTGTTTACGGGATATATGAACAGAGCCTGTTCACCACAGGCGCGGAAAATGAACAGAAGAATTCCGGCGTAACATCGGACGGTCAGCCGATACCGAACGAGTATTCCGTAGATCTATGGCCGTTCAAGGGTGCGCTGTGTGCGTTCAACGGCAGGGTAGGCTACGGAGACAGCAGATTTTTCGTGGTGAACGACCATGAGCTGACAGATGAACAGAAGCAGCAGCTCCGCGGATTTACAAAAGAGGACGGCAGCAGGCTGTTTCCGGATGAACTGTGCGACGCGATGGAGAAGGGCGGCATTGCCGATTTCATGGGCGGTTACACTGTATTTGCCCAGACGATAGAAGGCATTGATGTTATCGAGAAGATA
>CAMHBE010000151.1 GCA_946183095.1 uncultured Clostridia bacterium
CGCGGTTATCATCCGCAGAAACATTTTTCTTTTATTCATGATATCGCCTCCATTATCTTCCGTGAAGGACTTCGCACGGGCTGAGACGCAGCAGCAGCCTTATCGCGGGTATGCAGCCGAGCAGTGTGACTGATACCACAAGTACGGCTACCAGCGGTATGACTACGGGGTGCATGGATATCGCGGAACCGAATACCGTATGCCCGATTATCTGTGCAGCTCCCCAGCCCGCGAAAAATCCTGCGATACCGCCTATCACCGCCGTGACCGTTATCTCCGTCAGCACGAGTCCCGAAACTGACGAATTCTGCGCGCCTATAGCCTTCATCAGTCCCATTTCCGCACTGCGCTCCATTACGCTCGCAGTTACGAGGTTGCAGATGCCGAGAGCTGCGCCTATCATGCTGAGTATAGTTATCAGCGTCATGAGCAGCTGTGTCTTTTCGAGTATCGCACCTTCGGAGTCCGCCACCTGTCTTACCGGCGACGCTACCGAGTCGGTGATGACTTCCTGTATCTGGTAGCATATCGAGCTTGCGTAGGCGGTGCAGTACCATGTCTCGTACTGCGCGATAGTGAGAGACTTCGGATCCTTCGCCGCCTTTATGGCAAGGTCGTTCTCCGGTGTGGTGAGCGCGCTGACTTCGATGCTGTCGATCTTTCCGTCCAGTCCGTCCAGCGCCTGCGCGGTATCTACCGGCATGAAGATCTTGTCGTCCTCATCGCCGCCCGCGTCGAAAATACCCACGACTGTAAGTGTATTGTCCGCGGCGGTGCCCGTTAGGTGCAGACTGTCGCCGGACTTTATGCCGAGTCTTTCGGCGAGCGCTTTTCCGACCATTGCAACATTGGGGTCGGAGCCGGTCTGTTCGTCCAGCCACTTTCCGTCGGTGACTTCCCACCAGCTTCTCATGCTCGTCACGCCCGCGTCGAGCTGCTCACCGGTGGGGAGCTCCATGTGGTGGTTGAACCATGTTCCGACGGCGGCGGCTTTTGTCCCGTCGTCGAGGGTTACGTCCGCATTGATGAACGGAGCGTAGTCTGTGATGTTGAATGCCCAGAATATCGTCTTTATCTTTCCGAGCTCGTCCTCGCGCAGATACGCGCCGGTGCTGCCTTCGCCCTCGACCTCATACAGCGAGGTGAGCACGGAGTTTTCTTTCGGCACGACGGTGATGTTCGCGCCGTAGGTCTTAAGCTCCTGATTTACTTTGTCGCCGACATCGAGCATAACGCTGAGCATGGCTGTCGCAAGGGAAGCGCCGAGCGCTATCGTGAACGCGATCATCAGCATTTTCTTCCACTGACGGAACATCGTCCCGAATATCATTCTGAAAAACATACCGCGTCACATCCTTCCCCTGAATTCGCTCTCGTGTTCGAGCAGTCCGGATATCGGCACGAGTATCTGCCCGTTCTCTATCTTATAGTCGATGACGATGGGATTGCAGCCGCCCTTGAAGCCGATAGTGTTGATGTTCATCACAACGTCGCAGAGCTTGCAGACCACCTGTCCGTCCTTTTCGTAATATCCCGTTTCGCCGCATATATCGCAGGCGTCGAGACCGATGCCGTAGGACGATGAATTCGGCTTCTTGATAACGATGAAACGTATCTCCTTGCCGCTCTCGGTGTTGTACCCGAAACGGTGCAGATGCCCGTCCTCCACCATTTCAAAAGAAACGCAGATATTTCCGTCGATCTCGGGAGCGTGCTCAACGGGGGAGAGCTCCACGGGCTTGTTGACATACGCCTTTACCGCGGTCATGCAGAGCACAGACGTGACGAGGCAGGCTGCGACCGTTGCCGACCAGCGGCGTATCACGATGTGCTTTTTCTTTATCTTGCGTTTCTGCGCGGGATTGTCGTAGGGCTCCTTCGCGCGGGCGCTCTTTATCAGCAGCGCTGTTGGTATCAGAAGTGCTATGCACATGGCGGCGTAGATGAACACGTCCGCGTGGTTGGTGGAGAACTTCACGATGTTGAAGAGAACGGTGTTCGATCTTATCCAGCGTTTTGATATCAGCACATTTATGATGACAGTCATCTGACGCACCGCGTTTGCCGACAGCGCCAGTGTCATTATCACGAAGGCGGCGGTCTTTGCAAGACGCACGGTTCCCGCCCTTACCGCGATGCAGGTAACGATCATGAGTATGCCGCCGAGCACCGCGCCGATATTCTTGAAAAGCACATTCGTCGAGAACACGCCGTTCTCGTTGAGCCATATCGTCACAGGGTATCCGATGAAGTCGGGGAGCGCATACAGAAGATACGATGCAAGCACCGCCGTCAGCGCGGTGAGCGAAACGAACGTTCCCACCCTCGGCAGTTTCTTCCGCAATGCCGCGAAAAGAAAGAATATCACCAGCATACCGAGTGATACCGTGAAGATGATGAAGTTGCTTATCATGGTATCTATGAGCTTTGTGAAGTTCTTGAGATAAGCCATGACGGCGGCAGTCACGATACCTGTGCAGATACCCGCTATGCAGGAGACCCTGCACGCGAGCGAGTTATATGAAAGCCTTATATACGCGAGTATCAGCCCGACGCCGATAGCCGCGGTGATAAGAAGCTCAGTTGTCGAGATCAGATATTTCAGCAAATTATTCACTCCATTTACATTGCAGATAACTCCCGTGAGGGGCGGATATCACCGTTCGTGATACCCGCCGCGGGAAGCGAAAAACATTTCCGCAAAACGCGCGAAAGCGCCATGACGTACTTTGCGGAACAAAGTGCAGCACAGCGCGATCACTATAGAAGAAAAGAATTACCACTCCTGAGGAATGTATTCCCAGCCTTCGTGAACGACTTCAAGGTTGCCGTTGCCGAAGTAATCGTCGAAGGAACCGCCGGGGCCTGTTTCCGCATCTGTGTGGAGCAGGTAGCCGTTCTCTTCGGGGCTGTGGATCGTGAACTTTACGGTGTATGTATCAGCGTTCGGGAGCTTGATGTTTGCGCCGTAGTGCGGACCGTCCGAAGCGCTCATCTCCATGAATGTGCCGGATGCCGCGGAGTTTCCGTCTGAACCGATCACATCATAATCAACTGTGAGGTAGGGTACCCAGTCGCCTACGCCGAAGCCTACCGTGTTCTCAAGCGCGGAGATATCCGCTTCGAGGTGGATGTTGAAATCCTCCGTGTTGCCGTTGCCGCCGGACATCGGAACAGGCTGGAAATAAACAGCCGATACGTTCAGGAAGCCAACTTCTTCATCCTCGAATATCGGGTATTCCTGGAAACCAGCGGCAGCTTCATCGGCAGCGGCAGCCTCTGTCTTTACCGTAGCGTCTGCGCTCTCTGCGGTCGCTGCGTCAGTTGCGGCGGCAGTTGTTGTTGTTGTTGTGCTCTCGCTTGCTGCGGGAGCAGCAGTTGTTGTGGTAGTTGTCGTGTTGTTGTTGCCGCATCCTGCGAATGCCATAGCGGTAGCAAGCACCGCAGCCATGAGTGCGGTCTTCTTTGTGCGTTTCATAAAAAACCTCCGGAAAAATGAATATTGTTTTGCGGTATTACCGCTTATTTCCAAAAGCAGATATCTGCTATAGAAAACTTATTGATTCTCGGCAGCCGGTCCCGGTGCCTTTTGCTTTTTAGGCTTTTTGGGCTTCGGCGCAAGTTCCTCCGCGAACTGCTCGTCTGTCTCCGTCAGGTAATGCACACCGTCGGCGATACCGAGGAACAGCGGGATGAGCGACCAGCAGAACACCGCGTACAGGATGCCCTTGCCGTATTTGCCTATGTAGAATTTGTGGATGCCGAGCCCGCCGAATAACAGCGCTATCACGCCGGCTTCTCTGCGGTTGTTTCGTTTCCACGTCATCATCACGAAGATGAGGAACGTTATCAGTATGAGTATCAGCTGCGGTATCAGAGTTTCGTAGCAAGGGTAGATACCGAGAACGTCAAAGAAGTCGTTGGAGGGTATCAGCGCCGCGAGCCAGTCGGGCGAGGTGTAGGAGATAACGTCGCCTTCGATAAGCTCCTTAATGCCCGCGCCGAGGAACGATACCGACATGATGAACATGAGTATGCTGGTCCCGAGGAAGAACGGTCTTATCGGCAGCTTCACGCTGAAGAAACGTATCAGTATGAACACTACGGCGAGTATCACGCAGCCTGTGCCGAATCCCGCCCACATAGCACTTGTGGAGTTTTCATCGGTCATGAGCGGCTGATAGAACAGTATGACCTCCGCGCCCTCCCTGAACACCGCGAGAAATGCCGTGAAGCCGAGAGTAAACGCGCTGCCCGTTTCGGCTGATGTTTTTACCTGACCGTCGATGTATTTGTTCCACGCATCGGCTTCGGCTTTAGATACCATCCAGTTGCTCACATAGAACAGTACCACCACCGCGATTAGGGCGGTCACGCCCTCGATTATCTCCTGATTTTCGGTATTCGCGAACTTGAGGAGCTGCAGCAGCCAAGCGCATACGAAACTGCATATTATCGCAAGTACACAGCCCGCATATACCACGCCGAGCTTATTCTTGTTGCCCGATTTTACAAGGTACGCGATTATCGCGCCGACGACGAGTATCGCTTCAAAGCCTTCGCGGAGTATTATACTGAAGCATCCCGCGAACGTTATGCCCCAGCTGCTTCCGCCTTCCGTGCTGACCGCGTTCGCTCCGACAGCAGTTTCTGTGACGGCAGTTGTCGCGGCGGGCTGTTCTGTACCGGTGCTTGTTTCAGCGGGTGCATTGTCCGCGGCGGCATCTGCCTGTCCGGAACCGTTTACTCTGTCCATCGAAACTCCGCTCACGCCCGCATCGGCGATACCGTCGAGCTTGTTCGCCTGATCGTGGAGTATCTGACTTAACTTCTCTATCTCTTTCCAGAAATCGTCGAGCGTACCGCCCTTTTTCGGAACGTTTCTCACCGCTCGGAACTGAAGCTCCGCCTTTGAGACTTCCGCGCCGGATACATAGCTCATGACGTTTCTTTCAAACCCCGTAGTCTCGTAATATCCGTAGTATGCCTGACGGGATGCCGTGAACGCTTCATCCTTGCTGCCGTCGCGGTAGAGCTTGTATGCGGCTTCGAGAAGTTCGTCCTCCGCTGCCGCGACCGTATTCCATGTGTATTTTTCTATGCCGCGGGCTGCTTTGTATTCGTCCCACGTCGCGATGTATGTAACTTCCGCCGCGAATGCCGTGAACGCGAGCATCGCGAGGGTCATCGCCGCTGCGCAGATGAATGCCGCAGCCGATCTTATCATCTTCATTTTGTGTTGCTGTATTCTCCTTTTATTGAGTTAGAAATACCTAACTCTGTGGTATTGTGATGCGGTGTACGGATAGATGCAAAACAGCATTTTTGCCGCAGTGTATAATATTAGCATAAACTAACTATACTGTAAGCTTATCGGTTAGTATCGGCTAACGAGATATAATATATCACAATCCGCCTGTTTTGTCAATACCCCGTTATAATAATTGGTCGTTTTTCACCCGAATCGGTTGCACAAAGCTAACTCTTTTGTGCAATATCACACAATGCGATTTACGGAAACGAAACACATTTAAAACCTTCAAAGATGTGTAACTTCGATAGAGAAGAAACGGATATTGACGCGGAAGGGAAAATATGATATAATAATACTATCATAAGTCCGGAAGGTGAGTAAATGGAAAGCAATGAAAGCGCTGCGGTGATAGACAGCGACAAGAGAAG
>CAMHBE010000152.1 GCA_946183095.1 uncultured Clostridia bacterium
ATGGCAGACCGTTGCCCCTCATGCTGTATGCCGAGCCGGTGCACTGGTTCAGCAGGTCGCCCGCGAACATGAAGCCGATATCGCTTTCGGCGATGCTCCCGCGCAGCAGCGCCTGCTCAAGTGCGTGCTGCTGGAGGCGGCTCTCGGCTTTCTCCCATGTGTTCTCGCCGAAGCAGGAATCCTCGCTCACATAGTCGAAACAGCTCCCGAGAGGTCCCTCGCCCTCCATTTTTCCCACAGCCGACCCGTAGGACGCGACGGACGGCACGGTGCTCATCATTATAGTTGCTTTTCCGGTAGTTACGCTCATGCCGCCGCCCCCTGCACAAGATAAAGTATTATGCCGTATATTGCGGACGCGGCAAGTCCGTACACTATCACGGGACCCGCGATAATGAATATCTTTGCGCCCACGCCGAGGATATACCCCTCAGTTTTGAACTCCATTGCGGGTGAGACAACTGCGTTCGCAAAGCCTGTTATCGGTACAAGTGTACCCGCCCCGGCGTGCTTTGCTATCTTGTCATACATACCGAAGCCTGTCAGCACCGCGCTCAGCGCAACGAGGGTCACGGAAGTCAGAGTTCCCGCAGTTATCTCGTCGCTGCCGAGCATTTTATATATATCCAGCAGAGCCTGTCCGATGCAGCATATCGCGCCGCCCACAAGGAACGCCATGAGCGTGTTGCGGGGAGTTTTGCTGTCGGGTGCGCGGAGTTTCGCAAGCCTGCCGTATTCCTTTTCAGCCATTTTCATGATATCATCCCTTTCACGGTTATTATCGTATTTCCGCAAAGATTTATCACTGGGAATGTATGGGCAATTACCGGCACAGTAAAATAAAAAGACGATATGCGTTACAGCATACCGTCTTTTATGAAATTATGTTATTGCATTTTCATCAATACTGCTCTATAGTCACCAGCTGGACGCACGGTGCTTCAAAGTTGTCGGTTATATAGAACTCTGCGACATCCTGAAGGTTTATCGGGTAAGTGTCGAGGATGTCACGGAGCATGACGGGATATACCACGATGTCATATCCGCTGAGCATAGGCGCGGGAGCAATACCGAGATCTTCAACGGTATCGGCGGTCACCTTGTAGTCAGCGATGATAAGTCCCTGGCTGTCAAGAAAGATGAAATTCACCTCAAATCCGTCCTTTGCGACAGTCCTGTCGAGCTGGAGCATGAATGCGTTGTTTCTGCCGGCTACCGCGTTCATATCCATGAGCGTTTCGGGCACGTTCTCCATTTCCCAGCCTGTGTCGGTGTACTGGAACGGATGCGCGGGTTCATGTTCTTCGCTTTCCGGTACCTCTGTGTCTCCTTCCTCGGTCTCTTCGGCATCTTCGTCGCCTTCTTCGATCTCTTCTTCGGCCTCTTCCTCTGTAACGTCATCATTGTCCGCAGTCGTTGTCTCCGCAGTTGTTGTCTCCGCAGTCGCGGCGGCAGTTTCGGGCGCTTCTGCGGCGGCTGCCGCTTCGGAAGACGCAGTCGTGGACGCTGCTGCGGATGTCGCTGCCGATGTTTCCGCAGGCTTGTTCTGCCCGCAGGATGCCGCAGCCAGTATGACCGCACATACAGCGGCGGTCAGCATTATCTTTCCGTTTTTCATAACTTTTCCTTTCTTCCTCCGGCTTTCGTGCCGGATATATATTTACGTTGCAGTTACCCGCAACACAGCATACCTATTATATTCATCATTTGTATTCATGTCACTGACCATATCGGTCAAAACGGCGGCTGCAATAAAAAAGCCGGAGAATATATCCCCGGCTGTGTGGGCTGTCAATAGCTCTTGACGAGCGGCTCTATCTGTTCCGCCATGTTGTCGATATTCTCGAACAGTACGCTCTTTGTCGTACCGAGCTCATTTGCTTTTTCGATATGGTCGTTCACGCTGCGGTACTGCTCACTTATGCGCTCGAAAGCGTTGTTTACCTCGGAAAGCTCCGAGTTTGCCGCGCTCGCCGCGTTGGTTATCTGCTCCTGTACCGCGTCCGCGCCGCCGGCAGCCTGATTTATGCTGTCGAATGTGCTGTTTGCGGATTCGAGGTCGTTCATGTTCTTGTCGAGCGCATCGGAAGTCTTGGTGATGCTGTCGTTGAAGCGGTTGGTGTAGAGGTTCACCTTTTCGATAGCCTTATCGACCTCGGACACCATGAGCTTTATCTGTTCCGCGAGTTTTTTTACTTCTATCGCTACGACCGCGAAACCCTTGCCGCCGTCACCGGCTCTTGCTGCTTCGATAGATGCGTTTATCGCAAGTATATTTGTCTGGTCTGCGATACCCGTGATGCTTTTTGTGTACTCCGCGATCTCCTTTACGGACGAAACCAGCCCGGTGAATATCTCATTCATTTCGCTGAAATCGTGCTTTACCGCTTCGGAGCTTGCACGCAGGGTATCCATGTGGGACTGCGCGTCGCCGACAGTTTCGGCTATGTCGTTCTTTACGGTATCGAACTGCCCCGCGGCATTGCCGAGGGAGTTGAACACATCGCCGAAGTGGGTCATCTTCTGTTTGAGTTCCTCGTCGCGCTGGAGCACGATATCGAAAGATTCCTGTATGCTGCGGAGCTCTTCGAGGGATGCAACCTCTTTCTGGGCAAGTTCCTTTTTAGAGTCCTTTATGCTTTTTGAGATGCAGACGAGCGGATGATAATCCGGTTTGACATCCTGATTTTTCTTGAAGCCGATCATTGTTGTTTCCTCCCGTCTTATCCGAATACCACACAGCTCATTGTCTGATTGATGAACTGGTCGTTGTAATGTTCGCCGTTGCCGACAAATCCGCAGAAGCTCCCGAGCTTGCTCATGGACTGGAGATAGCTTCCGAGGAAGTTATGATCCTTGAAGTAGAGGTATCTGAAAGCGCAGTTCACCGCGAAAACACCGGATATGGTGTTGAAATCGGCGCGTATGCGGCTTATCGTTTCCGCCGTGATCTCGGAGTGGTCGCCTATCTGGAGAAGCGTGAGAACGTCGGAGTCGTTGACCTGACGATAGCAGCAAAGACCGTTGCCCGACGCCTCTTTCAGCGAGATTATGCAGAGCTCGCTGCCGGTTATCTTGCCGAAGGGGTTGGAGAATGTCTGCTTGGAAATATCACGCTCGGAGATACCGAATTCGCTCATATAGACGGATTTTGCGGGTTTTCCGTTGAGCTCGCCTATGTAGTATTTGCTTCTGTCGGTGCCGCTTGCGATGAAGCGTCTGTTATCCATGGGACGGTAGAGGTTCTCTTTATAGACCTTTACCTTGCCTGTCTCGTTGCGCACGATGGCGTAAGCGCAGGCATCCTGATACACGACGCCGTTCACGGAGACTTTTCCGTCGAAGGCTGTACCGCCCATGAGGGAGATACTGCTGCGTTTGAGTATGGTGTTCATGGCGGCTATCGTCATGGCATCATTGCCGGTGCAGAAGTCGATGCAGACGGAATTGTGACCGTTTGCGCCTGCTTTGTGAACGTTGTTCTCGAACTCGGTGATATCCCTCATAGGCATCGTGGATACTGACCGCAGCACACCTGTCGCGACTCTTATGCCCGACATGGCAACAAGTCCCACACCGCCCTCGCGCAGTGAATTGCTGTAAAAATGCCCTGTGGTGCCGATGCTGGGGATGTTGGGGTATTTTGCCTGGAGCTCGGCAACGTGTTTTTCAAACATATCGCCGTTTGATATCATAATAATAAGGCTGGCGTTCGCAACATTTCCGAGAATGGACTTGAGATCGCCGTTATCGCTTTTGTAGTAAGTCTGTTTCAATGTGGTTCATCCTTTCCGGAAAACGCATTCCGATCTGATAGTTCTTATTATACCATAAACCATTACATATTTCAAGTATAAAATGAAATTTATGCAAAAAAAACTAAATGAGTAAATGACCAAATTGGTCAATGACTGCGCGGCTGCTATATGATAAAATAAATTTTAAATAGTATGCAAATACCGACCGAAAGGAAAGATTATCATGACAGTTAATAAAACCGCAAACGGTGAGGAAATTACCCTGTCTGTCGAAGGCAGGATAGATTCAAAGACCGCCCCGGAATTTGAAAAAGAACTGAAGGAATGTCTCGGAACTGCCGAAAAGCTGGTGATAGACCTTGCAGGCGTGAATTATATATCATCGGCAGGACTGCGCGTGCTGCTGACAGGACATAAGGCAATGGCGGCAAAGGGCGGTCTGAAGGTAACAAATGTCTGCAAAGAGGTCATGGCGATATTCAATGTCACCGGGTTCGCCAAAGTGCTCGATATATCCTGACTGCGCCGGGCATTATTGTGCCCGCGGATACCATTTTATCATCAGCGAACGGAGGAATAAAAATGGCAAAGATCATCGAAACGCTTGCCGTATTTTCGCGGGAATGCGGAAATACAGCGATACTGTTTGACGATGCACATACAAAAGGCATCACCTACGCACAGCTATACGATATCACGGCGAGGATATACGGCTGGCTGCGGGCGAAAGGAATAGGAAAAGAGGATTTCGTGCTCATAGACCTGCCGAGGGGAGTCCTTCCTGTCGCGGCGATGCTCGGCGTATGGCGCGCGGGTGCCGCGTTCGTGCTCGTGGAGGATAACTATGCTCCCGAACGTACCGAATACATACGCCGTGACTGCGGATGCAGGACACGCATAAGCGCCTCCAACTGGGATGAGATAATGCAGTCGGCACCGCTGGAAGGCTTTGCGCAGACCGACGACCACGATGCCGCCTACGCGATATATACCTCCGGTACGTCAGGAAAGCCGAAAGGTGTGCTGCACGAGTACGGCAGCCTGCAAATGTGCGTTGACTCCATAAAGCTCGACGGCGAGGTGCCGTTTGGCACAGATGAAAGGGTGGCGGTGCTCATCCCCCAGAATTTCGTCGCGGCGGTGATATTGACCCTGGCGGCGCTCGGCACAAGGAACAACAGGTTATTCATAGTTTCCTACACCACCCTCAAAGACCCTGTGCTCCTGCGCAGTTTCTTTATTGAGAAGCAGATATCCGTGACATTCCTCACTCCGTCGTATGTGCGCTTGCTCGGTAACGGCACGGGTCCTTTCCTGAAGACACTGTTTGTAGGTTCAGAGCCGGCAAACAACGTGTTCGTGAATGATGTGCGGATGATAAATGTATATGCGCTCAGTGAGAGCGGCTTCTGCATAAGCCTGTTCGGCATAGACAAGCCGTATCCCGTCTGCCCGATAGGAAAGCCCGGCGTCAGGACGATGCTCATAGACGAGGACGGTGACACGGTGCAGGACGGCGAGATAGGCGAACTGTGCTTTGAAGCGCCTTTCGTCCGCGGCTACATCGGTCTTCCGGAAGAGACGGAAAATGCTTTCAGGGACGGATTCTTCCACACCGGCGACCTTGCAAGGAAGGACGAGAACGGGTACCTTGTCCTGCTCGGCAGAAGTTCCGACATGATAAAGATAAACGGCAACCGCATCGAGCCTGCCGAGATAGAGGCAGCGCTGCGTGAGGTGCTGCACATAGACTGGGCTGCCGCAAAATGCGTGGAGGAATACGGCAGAACGTACATCTGCGCATACTACAAGGCGAACATCCGGATAGATGCCAACGCTCTGCGGGAAGTCCTGCTCGAATACCTGCCGTACTACATGATACCGTCATACTATGTGCGGGTGGAC
>CAMHBE010000153.1 GCA_946183095.1 uncultured Clostridia bacterium
GCCGGTGAGGGTAAGACTACCACCAGTATCGGTCTTTCCGAAGGTATGCACAAGCTCGGTGTGAATTCTGTGCTTGCGCTGCGTGAGCCTTCCCTCGGTCCTGTGTTCGGTATCAAGGGCGGCGCTGCCGGCGGCGGATATTCGCAGGTAGTCCCTATGGAGGATATCAATCTGCATTTCACAGGCGATATGCACGCGATAACGGCTGCAAACAACCTTCTCTGCGCCCTTATCGACAACCATATCCAGCAGGGCAACGCGCTCGGAATAGACCCGCGCCTTGTCCAGATCGACCGCTGCCTTGACATGAACGACCGTGCTCTGCGCAACTGCGTTATCGGCATGGGAGCAAAGGCTGACGGCGTTCCGCGTCAGGATCACTTCCGCATCACCGTTGCCACAGAGATAATGGCGATACTCTGCCTTGCCGACGATCTGCATGATCTTCAGGAGCGTCTCGGACGCATACTCGTTGCGTACACTTACGACAACAAGCCCGTTTACGCCCGTGACCTCAAGGCTGTCGGCGCAATGGCGGCACTGCTCAAGGACGCGATAAATCCGAACCTCGTGCAGACTCTCGAAAACAATCCCGCTATAATCCACGGCGGACCTTTCGCGAATATCGCACACGGCTGCAACAGCGTAAGAGCGACGAAACTCGCGCTCAAACTCGGCGATTACTGCATCACGGAAGCGGGATTCGGTTCCGACCTCGGCGCAGAGAAATTCTTCGATATCAAGTGCAGATTTGCGGGACTTAAGCCCGACTGCGTGGTTCTCGTTGCAACTATCCGTGCGCTCAAATACAATGGCGGTGCCGCAAAAGCGGATCTCGCGAACGAGAACCTTGACGCGCTGAAAAAGGGTATCGTGAACCTGCGCACTCACATAGAGAATATGCAGAAATACGGTGTTCCGGTAGTTGTAGCGATAAATCACTTCTATACCGACACCGACGCGGAGATCGCTTATATAAAAGAATACTGCGAGAATATGGGAGTATGTGTCGCGTTCTCCGACGTGTTCCTCAAAGGCGGCGAGGGCGGTATCGAGCTTGCGCAGAAGGTGATAGACACCGTGAACAAAGGCGGCAGCGCGTTCAAGCCGCTGTATGACGAGAAACTCCCGATAAAGGAGAAGCTGGATATAATCGCAAAGGAAATATACCGTGCGGACGGGGTCATATTTACCGCAAAGGCGGAAAAGGAGATCGCGAAGATAGAAGAACTCGGCTTCGGCAATATCCCCGTATGTGTGGCAAAGACACAGTATTCGCTGTCGGACGACCCCGCAAAGCTCGGCAAGCCCGAAAACTTCAATATCACCGTGCGTGACGTGAAGCTCTCTTCCGGCGCGGGATTTGTTGTTGCGCTCACCGGCGATATCATGACCATGCCGGGACTGCCTAAAGTTCCCGCCGCGAACAACATCGCTGTTACGGATGACGGCGTTATCTCCGGACTGTTCTGATGATCTGCGAGACCAATTCCGTTGAAGAGACTATAGCCGCCGCGGAGAAGTTTGCCGCTTCTCTGCATCCCGGCGACACGGTGCTCTACACCGGGGAAATGGGTGCGGGAAAGACGCATTTCACAAAGGGGATAGCGCGTCATTTCGGCATTGCCGAGGGCGTTGCAAGTCCCACATTCGCGATAGTCAACGAATATCCCGGAACTGTGGATGTGTTCCACTTCGACCTGTTCCGAATTTCAACGTTTGATGACCTGTATGCCACGGGGTTTTTCGATTACCTCGACAGGGGCGGGATAATATGCGTCGAGTGGAGCGAGAACGTGCCGGGACTCGCCGGCGACCTCGAAAGCGTGTGGTGTGTGGATATTGCAAAGACCGGCGAAAATTCACGGAGAATAACTATAGAGAAAAGGGGTGACAAGGCATGATGATGCTCGGCATAGACAGCTCCGCGGTGAGCGTCGGCGCGGCGGTATGCGATATCGGCGAGGACAGGTGTGTTGTCGCGGAAGGCTTCATTAACAACAAGATCACCCATTCCCGGACGCTCATGCCGCTCGTGCAGTCGCTTCTTGACAGCGCACAGCTCACCCTTGCGGATATCGGCGTGTTCGCGGTGTCGGCGGGTCCCGGCTCGTTCACGGGACTGCGCATCGGTGTATCAGTGATAAAAGGCATGGCGTATGCGCTCGGCAAGCCCTGCCGTGAGGTATCGACACTTGCCGCGATGTCGCACAACTTTGAAAGTTATGAAGGGATCATCTGCGCCGCAATGGATGCCCGCTGCAGCCAGGTCTATAACGCGCTGTTTGAGGTGAGTGGCGGGAGCATCACACGTCTGTGTGACGACAGAGCGCTGATGATACCGGAACTGGAGGACGAGCTGAAGACGCGATATGCCGGGAAGAACATCATGCTTTGCGGAGACGGCGCTCAGCTTTGTTACGGAAAGTTCGGCGGCGGGAATATCCGTATCGCACCGGCGGGTCAGCGTTTCCAGAACGGCGTGGGGGTATGTCTTGCGGCGGCGGAGTGCCCCGACATCACGGCGGCGGCGCTGATGCCGAAATATCTGCGGCTCCCGCAGGCGGAGCGTGAACGGCTTGCCGGACAGGCGCAGTAGTCTGCGGCTTCCGACAGATCAGAAAGGAGTGGTGAAAATGATATATTTAGGATGCGATCACGGAGGGTATGAGATGAAACTCGCGCTGATCGGATATCTGAAGGACAACGGGTTTGAGTACGAGGATCTCGGCTGCGGAGGTGAACCTGTCGATTATCCCGACATTGCCGAAAAGGTATGTGCAAAAGTCCTCGAAAGCGGTGAAAACAAGGGCGTGCTCGTATGCGGCACGGGTATAGGCATATCTATCGCCGCCAACAAGATAAACGGCATACGCGCCGCTCTCGGATACGACTATTATGCCGCGAAATACACGAGGATGCACAACGATGCCAACGTTATCTGCTTCGGCGGAAGGACTATGGGCACGGGCTCGGTGATCGAGTCCCTCGATGTATTCCTGCACACGGATTTTCAGGGCGGCAGACACGCCGTTCGTGTAGATAAAATTACCGCACTGGAGGGAAAAAACAATGTACAATAACGACAGACTGCATATTCTCGACCACCCGCTGTTACAGCACAAGATAACGCTTCTGCGCGACAAGAACACGGGTTCAAAGGAGTTCCGCGAGCTTGTTGAGGAAGTCACGATGTTTATGACTTACGAGGCGACACGCGATCTTCCGCTGAAATCCGTGAAGGTGCAGACACCTATCGCCATTGCGAACTCAAAGGTGATATCGGGGCGCAAGGTAGCGTTCATACCCGTGCTGCGTGCGGGTCTTGGAATGGTTGACGGCGCAACCGCGCTGGTTCCCGCGGCGAAGGTCGGTCATATCGGTATCTGCCGTTCCGACAGTGAGCCCGACGGCTTGCAGGTGTACTACAACAAGCTGCCGTTCGATATCGAAGAACGCGAGGTCATTATACTCGACCTGATGATAGGTACCGGCAAGACCGCCGCAAAAGCCGTAGATGTCGTGAAGGACGCGGGAGCAAAGACTGTCAAGATAATATCGGTGGTCACCTGTCCGGAGGGCGTTGAAGCTGTTCACGCGAAGCATCCGGAGGTCGATATCTACTGCGGCGCGCTGGATGACCACCTCAACGATGATCTCTATATTGTTCCCGGTATAGGTGACGGCGGCGACCGCATATTCGGAACGAAATAATAAGACGACAAGCAACGAAATAAAAGGAGTGATGACCGATGCACTGCACAAGAAAAATAACCGACGATCTGACATGGATAGGCGCAAGCGACCGCAAACTGTCACTGTTCGAGGCGGTCTATCCCGTACCCGGCGGCGTTTCCTACAACTCATATCTTCTGAAAGACGAAAAGACTGTGCTGTTCGATACAGTTGACAGTGCAGTTTCCGCACAGTTTTTTGAAAATCTCGCGTATGAGCTTGACGGCAGGGCGCCCGACTATGTGATAGTACATCACATGGAGCCCGATCATTCTGCGACTTTGTGGCAGCTCCTATCAATTTATCCTGAAGCGAAGGTAGTCACGAGTGCTAAAGCACTTGCAATGATAACGCAGTTCTTTGAGACATTGCCGGCGGAGCGCGTTGTCACGATAAAGGAGGGAGACACACTCGACACCGGCAGGCACAAACTGAGCTTTGTCGCGGCACCTATGGTACACTGGCCGGAAGTCATGATGACCTACGACAGCACCGACAAAGTGCTGTTTACTGCCGACGCGTTCGGAACATTCGGCGCGCTTGACGGTGCGATATTTGCTGACGAAGTCGATTTCATGCGGGATTATCTTGATGAAGCAAGACGCTACTACTGCAACATTGTCGGCAAGTACGGCGCACAGGTGCAGGCTGTGCTCAAAAAGGCTGCCGGTCTGGATATCGGGTATATCTGCCCGCTGCACGGCTTTGTATGGCGCACGGAACTTGACAGCATCACAGGAAAATACGACCTGTGGAGCAAGTACGAACCCGAAGAAAAGGGCGTGCTCATCGCATACACGTCGGTGTACGGCGACACGCAGTCTGCCGCGGAGCTTGCAGCTGTGAAGCTGCGCGAAAAGGGGATAAAGGTGAAGATGTACGACGCGTCAATGACACACACATCGTATGTGGTAGCCGACGCGTTCCGTTTCAGCCACGTCATATTTGCAACGACGACATACAACAACGGTATCTTCATCAAAATGGAGGAACTTCTCCATGACCTTGCGGCGCACAATTTCAGCAAGAAAACTGTCGGCATCATAGAGAACGGTTCGTGGGCACCGCAGGCAGGCAAGCTGATACGCGAACTGCTGTCGTCATGCAGAGAACTGACGATACTTGACGAGCAGGTAACGATCAAGTCCTCGATGAAAGCGGAAAACGAAGCAGCTATGGATGCTATGGTCAGCCGCATTGCGCAGGACTTCGCAAAGCCCGCCGCTGCCGTGAATGAGAGTGCGATAGACAACGCCGCGCTGTTCAGGATATCCTACGGTCTGTATGTCCTCACGGCAAAAGAGGGCGAACGCGACAACGGCTGCATCATCAATACGGCACAGCTTCTTACCGACGAGCCGCGCCGCATCACAATAGCGGTGAACAAGAAGAATCTCACGCATGATATGATAATGAACACGGGCGAGTTCAACATCTCAGTGCTCACCGAAAAGTCTCAGTTCAAAGTATTCAAGGATATGGGATTTGTCAGCGGAAGAAACGAGGAAAAGATAGCCGACAAGCCGATAGAAATAGCACGCAGCGCCAACGGTCTTGTATATCTCACCGAAAATGTGAATGCGTTCATCTCGGGCAAGGTCATAGCAACTCAGGACTACGGCACTCACACGCTATTCACGGCGGAAGTTACCGAAGCCCGCATCATCGGAGAGGATGATTCCGCGACCTATGATTTCTACCAGAAGCATATCAAGCCGAAGCCCGCTCCAACCAAGAAAAAGGGATTTGTATGCACCGTCTGCGGCTATATCTACGAGGGTGAAACTCTCCCGCCCGACTACGAATGCCCGCTGTGCGGTCACGGAGCATCCGATTTCGAGCCGCTGCTGTGAGAGAGTCGCTGCCGCTTGAGACCGTGACTCGCCTTGAGGGCGAGCCACATGAGGAAGAGAC
>CAMHBE010000154.1 GCA_946183095.1 uncultured Clostridia bacterium
CGCAAAAAGGCTGACACGATTTATTGTCGGCACGCCTGAACGACAATAGGTTTTTTGAGGAGCCCTTATAAGACCTATTATAATATATAGATGATGTTTTGTCAACAAAAATACAGCCCCCTCAGGAAATTCCGGGAGGAGCTGTGATTTTCGCTTATCGGAAAGCGCGTCATTATCTTCATTCGTTGTCGATGGAATCTGTGCGGTAGATGAACTTCACGGAGCCGCTGCCGCCGGAGAATGTTCCGTATCTGCCGGAGAGGTCGGAAACAGCGTTGAACCGGTCGATAACGGAACCGAGGTCACCCTCTGTCAGCGATATTATCTTGCTGATGCCCTCATCGTTGAACTTCACGCAGCCGTCGGAAAGTTCTTCCGAACCGTTTGCGAGCTTCGTTACGCCGTCTGTCAGTGCGGGCATATTTCCGTTCAGTTCCGCTGTACCGTCCGCAAGCTGCTTTGCGCCGTCAGCAAGCTGTGCAGTGCCGTCGGAGAGTTCACCGAGACCGCTCTTTATCTGCTTTGCACCGTCAGCGGCACTTGCAACGCCGTCTGTGTACTGTGCAAGCCCGACATAGAACGTGTTGTAGCTGTCGAGCTGTGTTTTGAGGTCGTGCAGTTTCGCGACGCCTTCCTTTGCAGCTCCGAGACCCGCCTTGATCTTGTCCTGAACTTCCTTCGACCTGTAGTTCTCATCTATCAGTTTCTTCACCTGTTCGTCGGTGTTCTGTGCGATAACAGCCTTGACCTCATCGGTCTGCATCTGCTGTTCGAGCGCCCCGGCAGCCTTTGCCCTGACTTCCTCGCTCTGCATCTGCTGTTCAATGGCAGCATCCGCCTGCGCCTTGACTTCCTCGGTCTGCATTTGCTGTTCAACAGCCGCTTCTGTCTGCGCTTTTATCTCGTCTGTTTCCATTTGCTGTGCCACAGCGCCTTCCACTTTTGCCTGTACAGCCGCATCGACAGCTCCTGCCTCGACACCTGCGGTATATGTCTCTATGTCCATTCCGACAGTTTCAAGAACTCCCGCGAGGACTTTCTGACGTACAGCCGCCGTTACCTTTTCGGTCACGGTAGCCTTTACCGTCTCGTTCACTTTTTCCGCTACAGTCTCTCTTACAGCGGCATTCACCTTTTCTTCCACCTGCGCTCTTACGGCTTTGGTGACTTCTTCCTCTACCTTGCCGCGGTTGGCTTCGACCGCTTCCGTGACCTGCTTCATAGCGGTATCTTTTGCGGTCTTCAGGGCGTTGTCACCGTCAAGCGACGCGATTATCGCATCAAGAGTTTCGGAGTAGTTCTTTATCGTGAGCGTGTGACCGGTGATGCCTGCCGCTTCAAGCTGTGCGTTTGCCATATCGAGCAGGGAGTTGAACACCTGCTCCGAGCCTGCCGTAAGTGTCGCGTTGTTGTCAGCGAGAGTATCAAGACCCTCGGACAGCTTTATCGAGCCGTCGTAGAGCTGTCCCGCACCGGCGTTTGCGCTTGCCGCACCGTCGCTGAGTTTCTGAGCGCCGTCATTGAGCTTGCCCAAGCCGTCCGCAAGTTCGCCGCTCTTTTCGAGAAGTTCCGTCAGACCGCCGTGCAGAGCGTCAGCGCCGTCGATTATCTTGTTCATTGCGTCGCTGAGCTTGTCGATATCTTCCGTTATCGTTTTTCCGTCATCGCCGAAGTCGATGTTGATATCATTGAACACTTCGTTGGTGATCATCGTGAATGTATTTGCGACCGCGAAGTCTGTAACATCCGCCGTTACCTCAAAGTATTCGGGTATCTCTATCTTTTTGTTGTCAGCGATACCCAGACTTTCAGCAAGCCCCGGGAACGCCGTGCCGATGATGATCGTGCGGGTGCCGTCATTCAGCGGCCTTCCGTTCTTTACCTCAACATTTCTGAAATTATCGTTGTCGAGCATCATGCCGGTAACTGCCGCGAACGGAACGTATATTTTCGCATCCTCGCCGTTTATCTTCTTTTCCTCAAAAGCGTTGTTCGTATAATCGAACCTTATCGTTACTCTGCCGCTTTTGCCCGCTATGTCTGCTGCCGATATCTCTTTTCCGTCGAGTTTGTATGTTACGCTGATATCAACGGGGAGCTGTTCGTCCGACGTTCCCTGATAGTATATGTCATTCCCGTTTGCAGCCCATGTCCTCTCTCCGCTGCTCTCGGTGAACGTCTCATCACCGCCCACGTTCTGCACGTTCAGCAGCTCCGACATTTCCGTTATGCTGCCGCTGCCTTCGGGATTTTTGAGGTGGTCGCTTACTATGACCTTGTTCTTTTTGCCGTTTGCGTCCGCAAGCACATAGACCGTTTCATCCTTCTGCGGCTCATCATCTTCTGCGGTGTCTTCTTCCGCCGCCGGAGCTTCCTGAGTTTCGCCGGTGTCCGCAGTGCCCTCGTTCACCGCGTAAGCGGCAGTTGCTCCGATTGCACCTGCAAGCATCGTGCAGCATACGATATATGACATCTTCTTTAATAATGACTGTTTCATAATAGTTTCGACCTTTCTTTTATTTCATGTATTCTGTATCATTGTTTATCAATAATTCTGCGCTTTCGGTTCCTTTGGCGTCCAAAGGAACCGGTGAGGGAGTTTGAGGGAGAGGCAGCGCCTCTTCCTCATGCGCGTATGCGCCGATCTCAAGTGCGTATGCGCCGATCTCAAGCGCCGGTGGCTCCTCAAACCTCAGTGGCTTTGCAGCAGTTTGCCGCTGTGCTTATGTGTGGTATCTTCCGAAGCCCCGCTCATGCCGAGGGTCGTGTGTCTGATAAGTGCATCACAGAGCATAAGGAGCGCAGGAAGGATAAATATTACACAGACCATGCTTATCACTGCGCCGCGTGCCATGAGCATACACATCGAGCTGATGATGTCGATATCGGAGTAGACCGCAACTCCGAACGTTGCCGCGAAAAGACCCATACCGCTGACGATTATCGACGGGATAGAAGTTGAGAGCGCTGTCTGTACCGCTTCACGCTTGCCCGCACCGCCGTTGCGCTCCGATTTGTAGCGCGTGGTCATCAGTATCGCGTAATCGACCGTTGCGCCGAGCTGTATAGTGCTGATGCAGATAGGAGCTATGAACGGCAGAGACTGTCCCATGAAGTGCGGAAGTCCGAGGTTGATGAACGTTGCAAGCTCTATTACCGCTATCAGGATGAACGGCAGAGATATCGACTTCTCCACGACCGCTATTATCACGAATATCGCAAGTATCGAAACTGCACTTACCACCTTGAAATCGTGACCCGTCGTATCTATCATATCCTTTAAGCAAGGCGCTTCGCCTATCAGCAGACCGTTCCCGTCATACTTTTTCAGGATCGCGTTGAGGTCGTTTATCTGCGTGTTCACCTCGTCGCTCGCCGCCTTGTATTCGGAGCTTATCATCAGCAGTTCCCACTTGTCATTCTTCAGGACCTCCGTCAGCCTGTCAGGGATGATCTCTTCGGGTACCAGCGTACCTACCACGCTTTCAAGTCCCAGCACAGTCTTTACGCCATCGACCTTTTCCATTTCCCCTATCATCGACCGTACGTCCTTCGTGTCAAGTGACGAATCCACAAGTATCATGTGGGTCGATGCAACATCGAACGTGTCGCGCAGCTTGCTGTTCGCTATGACATAATCTATGTCCTGCGGCAGACATTCGCCGAGATCGTAGTAAACTTCGTCATTCGTCTTGCTGTAGCCGTAATATGCCGGGAATACAAGTATCGCAAATACAGCTATGAATACCGGGAATATCTTGGTGATACCCTTTGAGAGCTTCTTCATGTCCGGTATCAGCGAACGGTGCTTGGTTGCCTGCAAGGGCTTGTCGAGAAGAAGTATCATCGCCGGAAGTACGGTCACACAGCCGGCAACTCCGAGAAGAACGCCCTTCGCCATGACGATGCCGAGGTCGGCGCCGAGAGTGAACGACATGAAGCACAGTGCTATAAATCCCGCTATCGTCGTGACCGAGCTTCCGAGCACGCTTGTGAGCGTTTCGTGTATCGCCGCCGCCATAGCAGCCTTGTTGTCGGTCTCCGAGCGCAGCTTCTCATTGTAGCTGTGCCAGAGGAATATCGAGTAGTCCATGGTGACTGCCAATTGCAGCACCGCGGACAGCGCCTTCGTGATGTAGCTTATCTCGCCCATGAAGTAGTTGGTGCCGAGGTTCAGCAGTATCATCATACCGATACTTGCAAGGAAAACGAACGGCACGAGCCAGCTGTCAAGGAACAGGAGCATCGCCGCACAGGCAAGTGCTACCGCGATAGCCACATATATCGGTTCTTCTCTTTCGCACAGATCCTTCAGGTCGGTCACCAGAGCCGACATACCCGTAACGAACGCCTGTTTGCCGGTTATCGAACGAACGTTCCTTATCGCGTCCATTGTCACATCGGCGGAAGTCGAACTGTCGAAGAATACCGCGAGCATCTCAGCATTGCCCTTGTTGAATGCCGTATATACCTTTTCGGGAAGAAGCTCCTTCGGTATCGAAACATCCGCGAGGCTTTCCCAGCAGAGGACCGTGTCAACGTGTTCGACCTGTTTTATGTCCTCCGCCATTTTCTTTACATCTTTTCCGGGCATATCCTCCACGACTATCAGCGAGAACGCGCCCTTTCCGAACTCATTGAGGAGTTCCTCCTGTCCCTTTACGGTGTCCATGCTTGACGGCAGGTAGTCGAGCATATCGTAGTTGATCCTTGTCGCTATCATACCGAGAACTGCCGGTATCATAAGTACCAAAGTAACTATGAGTATCGGCACGCGGTGCTTTACGACTGCGTTTGCAAATTTCATTGCTGTCTTCCTTTCTTATATTCTTTATTATCTCATACATGATGTATGGCTTCAAACGTTATCCTGTCATCGCTGTCGGGGAGCTGATTTTCCACTATCTTTACCGCAGTCAGCACCGTCACCAGACTGAGCACTCCCTCCGCGAGAAGTGATATGCCGAGCATCACAGCCGCCGTAGCCGCGCTGTCTGTCGGGTCAATAACGAGGAAAAATCCTGCTGTTCCGGTAACTATCGCCGCCGCGAGTATCAGCCACCACTTTGATACCCCGAACGCTTTTGCATCCACAGCGACCTGTATTTTCAGCAGACCGTCCGTCATGAAGCAGACCCCGAATACCGCTCCGATGAATCCCATGAACAGGTCGGGTCTTGCCGCTCCGGTAACTCCGAGTATCACCAGCAGTATCCCTTCCGCGAGGTCGTGCTGGAACGCGAGCCTGAACAGGTCTTTCGAGAAGTAGCTGAGTATCTTCACTGCTCCGAATATTGCTGCGGAGATACCGAGTATCGTACACATTTCCGCCGCGAGAGTTTCGGGCATCGCTATCATTATGCAGCCGAAGCAGATCATGACCGCCGCCATGATTATATATCCTGTTTTTGCGGCTCTCATAGGCGCTGCCGATCTCATATGTGCTGCGCTTCTCATACAGCCCGCCTCCTTTGCTGTTGTTCTTCCGTTTACATTTGCATTATATCACGGTTTCCGAAAAAATAAAACGGTCAGTTCATACCGCCGTGTACGATTTTTGTACACCGTGGTATAAACCGACCGAATTTTGAACGTTCGACCTGTCAATGCCCTAAATTCAGACACTGAACCATAGTTTGCCTAA
>CAMHBE010000155.1 GCA_946183095.1 uncultured Clostridia bacterium
ATACGTTACTCAATAATATTTGGAGATAGTTATGAAATTTACGGATTTCCTGTTTGTTTTTATTTTCCTGCTGACACTGATACCCGTTTACTTCATCGGGAAAAACAACAACTACCGCAACGCTGTCCTTCTGCTATTCTCGATCATCTTCTACGCGTGGAGCTGCCCGTGGTGGCTGATACTCCTGATCGTCAGCGTTACCGGCAACTACTTCTTCGGTCTGATGATCGACAAGTACCGCGGCACCGGCAAGGCTAAACTCGGTGTGGCATTTTCGCTCATCCTCAGTCTCGGTATGCTCGTCGTGTTCAAATACACAGATTTCTTCATTACCAATCTGAACGCCGTGACCGGGCTCGGCATCCCCCTGACCCACATCGTACTGCCGATAGGCATCAGCTTCTATACGTTCCAGATCATCAGCTACATCATGGACGTTTACTGGGGCAAGGTCGAGGTGCAGCGCAGATACGACAAGCTGTTCCTCTACATCTCGCTTTTCCCGCAGCTCGTCGCGGGTCCGATCGTCCGCTACAGCGTGGTAGAGAAAGAGATCGACGGCAGAGTAAGCACCGCCGAGGACATAAGCACTGGCATCACGCGGTTTATTTACGGATTCGGTAAAAAGGTTATCATCGCGAACAGTCTGTACGACATCGCCGAAAAGTACCTCGGCGGGGATATTGCGTCCCTCTCGGTGGCGGGAACATGGTACGCGGTGATTCTTTATGCACTGTATGTTTATTATGATTTTTCGGGGTACTCCGACATGGCGATAGGTCTGGGGCGCATCTTCGGCTTCCACTTCGACGAAAACTTCCGCTACCCGTTCGTTTCACGAAGCATCACGGAGTTCTGGCAGCGCTGGCATATCTCGCTGGGGTCATTTTTCCGGGATTATCTGCTGTACGTTCCGCTTTTCGGCAAGCGCCGGCAGTACGCGAGCCTTTTCCTCGTGTGGTTCTGTACGGGATTCTGGCATGGCGCAAGCTGGAACTACATCATCTGGGGATTGTATTTCGGCGTATTCATATTCATAGAGCGAATGATAGGCAACAAACGGCTCAAAAAGATACCCGCGCCGATAATGCACATCTACACGGTGCTGATATTCACCGTCGGGTTCGGGATATTCTACTTCAACGCAGAAAAGGGCGGCATTTCCGCTCTCGGAACGTTCCTCGGCAACCTCGTCGGTGCAAATGGGAACCCGCTTATAGACATAGGCACACAGACCTCGTTTATGAATAACATTTTTCTGATAGTTGCAGCTATCGTGTTCAGCGCACCGGTGATACCGTGGCTGCGCAGCAAGCTGCAAAAGACGGAGAGCGGCGAGAACGCGATCGGCGTATCGACGATAGTTACGAACATGGCGATATTTGCGGTAAGCGTGATCCTGCTCGTAAACAGCACGAACAACCCGTTCCTCTACTGGCAATTCTGAAAATTTGAACATTTTTGCGTATGCAATGCAAAATTTGTCAAAAAATAATGTTAATATTTTAAGAAAGGTATGGTACCAAAAAATGATCGAAAAAAGCGAATTCGGAATGACGAACGGTTACAAGATTTTCCTGTTCACGCTGAAAAACAGCAAGGGAATGACCGTTAAGCTCACAAACTACAGCGGAGCTATCGTCAGCATATTTGTTCCCGACAAGGACGGGAATGTTGATGATGTAGTGCTCGGCTACGACGACCTCGAAGGCTATGTGAACGGAACATCCACACAGGGCGCGCTTGTCGGCAGATACGCGAACCGTATCGCAAAAGCAAAGTTCACGCTGAACGGCAGGGAGATACAGCTCCGGGCGAATGAGGGAACGAACTGCCTGCACGGCGGTATCGTCGGATTCCATAAGAGGGTATGGACGATAGACGAGACGACCGACAACAGCGTAACATTCGGCTATTTCAGCCCCGACGGCGAGGAGAACTTCCCCGGCAACCTGAAAGTCACCTGCAAATACACGCTTACGGAGGAGAATGAGCTGAAACTCGAATACAAGGGCAAGTCCGACGAGGATACGATACTGAATATGACGAACCATTCGTACTTCAACATCGGCGGCGTGCATTCCGGTTCGGTGCTCTCACAGGTAGTGCAGATAAACGCCGACAGCTACACCCCCGTTGACAGTGAGCTTATCCCTACAGGCGAGATAGCGCCGGTCGAGGGAACAGAGTTCGACTTCCGCAAGCCAAAGCCTATCTATCAGGATCTCCACAACAGTGATCTGATAGGATACGATCACAATTTTATGCTGGGTGAGCCTCATGTTATGCGCGAAGCCGCGATAGTTTACGATCCTGTGACCGGAAGAGAAATGAAGGTGTTTACCGACAAGCCCGCTATCCAGTTCTATACCGCGATCGGCTTGCAGGGCGAGATCGGTAAAGATGCCACCATGATGAAGATACAGACCGCGCTCTGTCTCGAAAGCCAGTACGCTCCCGACTCACCCAACCAGCCAAACTTCCCGAGCTGCATCCTTAAAGCAGGTGAGGAGTACAACTTTACAACGATCTACCAGTTCGGTGTGAGAAAGTGAGAGGTTTGAGAGAGCGGCAAGAGGACGCTGACGCTTGAGAGCGTCAAGAGGACGCTGGCGCTTGAGAGCGTCAAGAGGACGCTGACGCTCGAGTTTTTTCGCCTACGCGGCGGGCGCCACGCGCGGCGTGGAGACGTTACACGCCGCGATAATGCGGTCCAGACTTACTATCGGGCAATGTGCGGCGCGCTCCAAATCAAGTTCCGCTTTTCGCCGGAAGATGCTTCCTACATGACCGGGTTCGGAAAATGCACGAGACTCGAAGGTTTTGGACAGACTGCATCATTCGACAGGCGGCAATACAAACACAGGAATATACTATTATAATAGATAGTAGGATGAAAGAAGGAATGTCTAAAATGAAATACGATTTCAGAGAAGTTGAACCCAAATGGCAGAAATACTGGGACGAACATGAGAGCTTCAAAGCCGAAACAGGCAGCAGCAAGCCGAAGTTCTACTCCCTTGTGGAATTCCCCTATCCCTCCGGCGCGGGTATGCACGTCGGACATATCAAGGCATACTCCGGACTGGAAGTTGTCAGCCGTAAGCGCAGACTGGAAGGCTACAACGTTCTGTTCCCGATAGGATTTGACGCATACGGACTGCCGACCGAAAATACCGCAATAAAGACCGGCGTACATCCGAGAGTTGTAACTGACAACAATATAAAGAAGTTTACGGGACAGCTCCGCAAGGTAGGATTTTCCTTTGACTGGTCAAGAGTTGTAGATACCACGGACGAAGATTATTACAAGTGGACGCAGTGGATATTCCTGAAAATGTTCGAGAAAGGTCTTGTATTCCGCGACAGGACACTTGTAAACTACTGCCCGAGCTGCAAAGTCGTGCTCTCAAACGAGGATTCACAGGGCGGCAAGTGCGATATCTGCCACAGCGATATCGTGCAGAAAGAGAAGGAAGTCTGGTATCTCCGCATAACCGAGTATGCCGATAAGCTTTTGCAGGGACTTGACAAGGTTGATTTCCTGCCGAACATCAAGCTCCAGCAGGAGAACTGGATAGGCAGATCGACTGGTGCATTTGTGGAATTTACCATAAAAGAGAACGGCGAAAAGCTGAAGATCTATACCACAAGACCCGACACGCTCTACGGCGTAACGTTCATGGTAATGGCGCCGGAACATCCGATGATCGAGAAATACCGCGATAGTATTAAGAACATAGCGGAACTTGACGCATACAAGGACGAGTGCGCAAAAAAGAGCGAGTTTGAGCGCACACAGCTCGTAAAGGACAAAACCGGCGTAAAGATAGACGGTCTGACCGCGATAAACCCGCTGACCGACACAGAGATACCGATTTATATTTCGGATTATGTCATGATGGGGTACGGTACCGGTGCGATCATGGCGGTACCCGCGCATGACACCCGCGACTATGAGTTTGCGACAAAGTTCGGGATCCCGATTATAGAAGTCATCAAGGGCGGCGATATCAGCAAAGAAGCCTATACCGGCGACGGCGAAATGGTCAACTCCGGCGAGCTGAACGGCATCACCAACAAGAAAGATGCTATAGCGAAGGTGCTGAAAGTGCTCGAAGCAAAGGGCGTAGGCGAAGCGGGCGTGCAGTACAAGATGAAAGACTGGGCGTTCAACCGTCAGCGCTACTGGGGCGAACCCATACCGATCGTGCATTGCCCGAAGTGCGGCATAGTTCCCGTTCCGTATGATGAACTGCCGCTGAAGCTCCCGCCTGTTGAGAACTTCCAGCCGGGCACTGACGGCGAGAGCCCGCTTGCGAAGATAGACAGCTTTGTGAACTGCAAATGCCCGAAGTGCGGCGGCGACGCAAAGCGCGAGACTGACACGATGCCGCAGTGGGCGGGTTCGTCGTGGTATTTCCTGCGCTACTGCGACCCCCACAACGACAAGGAGTTCGCGTCGCAGGAAGCCCTGAAATACTGGCTGCCTGTGGATTGGTACAACGGCGGCATGGAGCACGTCACAAGGCATCTGATATATTCACGGTTCTGGCACAGGTTCCTGTATGACATAGGCGCGGTGCCGGTCGATGAGCCGTATGCAAAGAGAACGGCACAGGGTCTTATACTCGGACCCGACGGCGTGAAGATGAGCAAATCCCGCGGAAACGTTGTTGACCCGAACGATGTTGTTGATGAATACGGCGCTGACGTGCTCAGGACTTATGTTCTGTTCATGGGCGACTATGAGCAGGCTGCTCCGTGGAACGAAGACAGTCTGAAAGGCTGCAAGCGCTTCCTCGACCGTATCTGGGCATTGCAGGACAAGCTGACGGACGACGACGGCTACAGCAAGGAACTGTCTGCGGCGATGCACCGCACAATAAAGAAGGTGTCGGAGGACATCGAGCAGCTGAAATTCAACACTGCGATAGCCGCGATGATGACCCTGCTCAATCAGATAAGCGACAAGGGCAGCATCACAAAAGGCGAACTGCGCTCACTGCTGATACTTCTGAACCCGTTTGCCCCCCACATCACCGAGGAGATGTATAACGTGGTGTTCGGCGGCATCCTCTCCGAACAGAGCTGGGTAACGTATGACGAGGCGCTGTGTGTAGAGGACGAGATCGAGATCGCGGTTCAGATAAACGGAAAAGTCCGCGCAAAGCTGATGATACCCGCAGATGCGGACAGCGACGCTATGATAGCGGCAGCTCTCGAAAACGAGACGATAAAGCCGCTCGTTGACGGAAAGACCGTCGTTAAAAAGATAGCTGTTCCGAAGAAGCTCGTCAACATCGTGGTGAAGTGAGAACGCTGCGCTTGAGAGGATAGAGAAGGCGCTTACGCTTGAGATTTTTCGCCTACGCGGCGGGCGGGGCACTCGGTGCCCGGACGTTACACGCCGCGATAATGCAGATCAGACTTGCGAGAGGGCAATATGCGGCGCGCTCCAAATCAGGTTCCGCTCTGCGCTGGAAGATGCTTCCTATATGACCGTGTTCGGAAAATGCACGAGACTTGCAGGTTTTGACAAGTGAAATCTTAGCAGCACTCTTCTCCTTTCTTCGGATAATTGCCACCTACAGCAGACGGCGGATGTTGTCAAGGGAGGCTCCGAAAAATTTTTCACACA
>CAMHBE010000156.1 GCA_946183095.1 uncultured Clostridia bacterium
GTTTCCCTCTCTATCAAGGCACTTCTCGAAGAAGGCTCCGACGACGAGGAAGACGCACAGGAAGAAGAATAATTTAAAAAACGCTCCCGGTTCCGATCTGAACCGGGAGTTTTTATATATAGCGATAACTCAGTATTTCTTGTTGAAGAACGCGCCGCTGAATGCGGAAGTGGGCGTAGTCCTTGCGCCGAAAGTGCTGTCGTACAGGTTAGCGCTCTTGCTCGCGGTAACTGCCGCGGTCGTGCCAACACTGTCCGCTTCTTCTTCAATGAGTGTGGCGAAAGACGACTTTGCGCCGAACACATTGCGGATATCCCTGACGGAAGCCTTGCCGAATGTCTCCTTGTCGATGCTGAGCGTGCCGTCTTTCTCGTTTACGCTGACACCTACTTCAGCGAGAGCGTTTGAGAATGTGCGGACCTTATCCGTGAAGAATGAAGCCTTTTTCGCTATGGAGCTGCCGGCGGAGTTCTTTATTGCCGAATAAACGTCGTTGTAGCCCTTGACGAACTCCTCTGCCGCGTCATACGCCTTGTCGTAGTCGAGCTCGTCCTTCTTGAGCAGTTCCGCAAGGTCGTCTATGCTGCCGCTTATCGAGTCCATGCCCGCGTTGTATTTGCTGCCCTTTGCGGTAAATTCGGACGCTTTTGTTCTTCCGGCAGTTTTCGTGAGACTTGCAAAGTCGGTGATACCGGATTCTTCGAGGTCATTTTTTGTTTCATCATACAGTGAGCTGTATTTGCTCGACATGAGCTTATACTTGCTCGCGGAACTTACCGACGAACGTTTGAATCCGCTGCTTCTGCCGAGATAGCGGTTTGCGGACGAATAGTGACTGTGGAGCCTGAATGTTTTCATGCCGTATTCCCTCCGTTTCTGAAAACTCTGTACATCATATCGTCTGCGTTCTCCCAAACTTTAGTGTTTTTTCCGATTTTTGTGCAGCCTGCACAAAACCATGCGCTCCCTCCGACAAAAAAAGCCGCCGCTGCCATGAGCGAAAGCCCTTGACAACGGCGTGAAACCGTGATATAATAATAATTGCAAAGGGGCAAAGATGTTTGCTCCCGGAGCAGTGTTAATGATTAAAGAGTAACCACCGGCACTGGACGAAAGCACGGTGGTTAGCTCTTTTTATTTGCGTTCAGAAAATATCCGTTCGCTGAGAAGAACCAACAATGCTCCGATCTGCGAAGCATTGAGCATTACTATATGTATTCCTTCGCCGATGAGCTGAAGCAATACTATAAAGTCACTCACACTTATCGCCCTCCTTTGCACAGTCTGGGATAAACAGCCGTCTGTCCCGAAACTGCCCCGAGAGCGATATGCACCTTTCCCACGCGGAGAAAAATGCCGACCACCTTTGCTTTACCCTGCGCAATGTTATCACAGGTTTACTGTCATATTATAGCACATACTGCCGGAAATTGCAAGCATCAAAGCAGAAAATGACCGCCTGCCCACTGACGGACAAGCGGTCATTGTTTTATTTCGTGTTCATTATCAGTTTCAGCTCATCGCCGTCGCAGTCCACCGTTACCCTGTCGCCGGGCGCGAGCTTATCCGCGATTATCGCTCTTGCTATAAGCGTTTCGAGTTTGTGCTGGATGAAGCGTTTCAGCGGTCTTGCACCGTAAACAGGGTCGTAGCCGTTATCTATGATGAACTCTTTCGCCTTGTCCGTAAGTTCGAGGGTGAGCTGCTTGTCTTCAAGGCGCTTGCCAAGCCCTGCCACCATAAGGTCAACTATCCCGCCTATCTCGTTCTTTGTCAGCGGCTTGTAGTAAACTATCTCGTCGAGCCTGTTGAGGAATTCCGGACGGAAAGACTGTTTCAGCAGCGCATCCACCTGCTGTCTCGCTTCATCGGATATCTCGCCCTGCTCCGTGATGCCTTCGAGGATGTAAGGACTGCCGAGGTTGGATGTAAGGATGATTATGGTGTTCTTGAAATCCACCGTCCTGCCCTGACTGTCGGTTATCCTGCCGTCGTCGAGAACTTGCAGGAGAATGTTGAACACATCCGGGTGCGCCTTTTCGATCTCATCAAAGAGGACTACCGCATACGGCTTGCGGCGTACAGCTTCGGTAAGCTGACCGCCCTCGTCATATCCCACATATCCGGGAGGTGCTCCGATAAGGCGGGACACGCTGAACTTCTCCATATACTCGCTCATGTCGATGCGGACTATGCCGTTCTCGTCGTCGAACAGCGCTTCGGAGAGTGCTTTTGCAAGCTCTGTCTTGCCCACGCCGGTAGGTCCCAGAAAGAGGAACGAGCCCAGCGGTCTGTTCGGGTCCTGTATCCCCGCGCGGGAACGGATTATCGCCTCGCTTACTTTCTGCACGGCTTCGTCCTGTCCGATAACTCTCTTGTGCAGTATGCCCTCCATGTTGAGCAGTTTCTCGCGTTCGCCCTCCATGAGTTTTGATACGGGTATGCCTGTCCAGCGGCAGATGATACGCGCTATCTCCTCTTCCGTCACCGCGTCGCGCAGCAGTGTGTTCGCCTTGCCTTTTTCGGCGGACTGCTCGGCTTCTTCGAGCTTTTTCTTCAAAGCGGGCAGAGTACCGTATTCAAGCTCGGCAGCCTTGTTGAGGTCGTACTTGCGCTTTGCGGTCTCGATATCCGCAGTCACCTGCTCTATCTGCTTTCTGATATCCTGCACGGCGGTTATGGAGTTCTTTTCATTCTCCCACTTTGCCTTCATTTCCTTGAACTTTTCGCGCATATCCGAAAGCTCTCTGCGGATATCTTCGAGGTGCTCCTGCGAGAGCTTGTCGTTTTCCTTTTTCAGCGCGGCTTCTTCTATCTCGTGCTGCATTATTTTTCTTGAAAGTTCATCGAGTTCCGAAGGCATCGACTCCATTTCGGTCTTGATCAGCGCGCAGGCCTCGTCCACAAGGTCTATCGCCTTATCGGGCAGGAAACGGTCGCTGATATAGCGGTTGGAGAGCGTAGCCGCGGCGATAAGCGCGTTGTCGTGTATCTTCACGCCGTGGAACACCTCGTAGCGTTCTTTAAGTCCGCGCAGTATGGATATGGTGTCCTCAACGGTGGGTTCGCCGACGAGCACGGGCTGGAAACGTCTTTCGAGCGCCGCATCCTTCTCGATGTACTGTCTGTACTCGTTCAGGGTGGTAGCGCCTATGCAGTGCAGTTCACCGCGGGCGAGCATGGGCTTTAAGATGTTGCCCGCGTCCATTGCGCCGTCGGTCTTGCCCGCGCCGACGATAAGATGCAGTTCGTCTATGAAAAGGATTATCTGACCGTCGGATTTTTTTATTTCCTGCAATACGGATTTCAGACGTTCCTCAAACTCGCCGCGGTACTTTGCGCCGGCGACGAGCGCGCCCATATCGAGGGAGAAGATGCTGCGGTCTTTCAGGCTGTTCGGAACATCGCCGCTTACGATACGGATAGCAAGACCCTCGGCAATAGCGGTCTTGCCGACGCCGGGTTCGCCTATAAGCACGGGATTGTTCTTGCTCTTGCGGGAAAGTATGCGGATAACGTTGCGTATCTCGCTGTCACGCCCGATCACGGGGTCGAGCTTGTTCTGCCGTGCACGTCATAGGTGTCTTCGGGATTGTCGGTGGTGACACGGGTGTTGCCCCTGACGGTTTTCAGCGCTTCAAGGAATTTGCCTTTCGTGATGCCGAAAAGTTTTATTATATCGGCGGTCTTGTCCCTGCATTTATCTATAAGACCGATGAACAGATGCTCGACGGAGATGTACTCGTCGCCCATGTGCTTTGCGGCATCCTCCGCCGCCGAGAGCGCCTTGTCGGTGTCGGCTGTGACATACACCTTGTCGGGGTCACGTCCGCTGCCGGTAACTTTCGGAAGTGCCGCAACGCACTCATCCGCCCTGTCACGCACCGCAGACGCGTCAATGCCCATTTTGACGAGGAGCCCCGTTATCAGTCCGTTCTCGTCAGCAAGCAGCGCGTCCAGCAGATGCAGCTGATCTATCTGCTGGTTGGAGTTGCGGATAGCGATGTTCTGCGCCTCCTGTACAACTTCGAGTGATTTTTGTGTAAGTTTGTTAGTGTTCATCATAAGATTACCCCCTTGTATGAGAATGCCGCTGCCGGTCGGGACAGCGTTTACGCGCCTGAGAAAAGAGACTGCGCATACGCACCTGAGGAAAGAGACTGCGCATACGCGCATGAGGAAGAGGCGCTGCCTCTCCCTCAAACTCCCTCACTGCTTCCTTTGTGCGACAAAGGAAGCGAAAGCGCTGAGATCGTATATATTAAACAGCTGCTCTGAGATCTGTTGCCGTTCAGACCGCTTCATGTGACTACGACGACTTGTGATATTCGAGATAGCGCTGTTCGGCAGCCTTTTGCGCAAGCTCCGGGTCTGCGGAATTTGCAAGATAAAGGTTGAGGATATTGTCAAACATCGTGATGTACCGCGACAGTGCCGCCGCGATAGAATCGTCAGACAGCGGGTGCTGCGGGTCGCCGGGCGTCAGATCGAATGTTCGCGTGAACTTCCCGTCCTCATAAGAACAGTCGGGCGGTTTGCCGTAATTCGCGGTCTCAAGCCTCGTCCACAGCTTTGCGAAACTTCCGAAATCGTTCAGCAATGAAGCGGACTGTGTGCGCAGTGCAGCGCGGAACTCCGCGATCTGCCGGTCATAAGCTCTGCAAAGCTCAACGGAATACTTTATCACCGGCTTGTATTTGTAGCGAAGTGCCGAGCGTACCGCAAACGCGCTTTCCGACGGACGCGGCATGATGCGGAACACCGTGCCGTCCATCAGCCGCTCGACCGCCGCGAAGATGTCGTTGATACGCTGTTCCGGCGTGACGTATGACACCGACTGCGCAAGTATCTTGTTGATGTACGCCGACCTGCTCATTCCCGCAAGATACGCCGCTCTGTCCACCGCTTCGACCACTTCATCGGACAGCACCAGACTATATACGCTCTTTCCCATTCGCTCACCCTCTTTCTTATTGCAATATCATTGTAGCACATTTCAAATAATTTGTCAAGAGGATTATATAATTTTTCTTGCGATTTATAGAAACATTTCCGGGAATTTGTGATTTTATGTCGGCGGGACTTGACATATAGGTTTCGATAATGTATAATGAATATAGGATATAGTCTATATTCATTGACGGAGATGCACAATGCAGGATTTTGAGATCATTTTTTATGAAAAAGCTGACGGCACGGAACCCGCAAAGGACTTTTTGCTTTCACTCGATGTGAAAATGCGTGCTAAAATGTTCAGAACCATAGAAATGCTGAAAAGAAACGGCAATGAGCTTCGGGAGCCGGAATCAAAACAGCTTGAAGACGGTATAATGGAATTACGCGCAAAGGTCGGATCCGACATATCAAGGGTACTGTATTTCTTTATTGTGGGCAAAAAAGTCATTCTTACCAACGGTTTTGTAAAAAAGACACAAAAGACACCGAGATCGCAGATCGAACTGGCTAAGCGATACAGAGCTGACTATCTCAGCAGAAAGGAGAAAAAAGATGACTGATTTTAATGAGCTTCTCAAAGAGCAGATGAAGCATGAAGAGTTTC
>CAMHBE010000157.1 GCA_946183095.1 uncultured Clostridia bacterium
CGCAGAATTTTTAACACATTTTTCCATATAAAACAAGTATTTTTGTAATATTTTTTTACATTTTTCGGACAGCGCACCACAAAAAGACCGCATCCGGAAAACGGCGCGGTCTTATGCGGATCGTGCGGCTTCGTCAGCCCGCATTCTTATCCGATGTCTTATATGTTCTGCGTCCCTTGACTTCCCCGCTTTTCAGCTTTTCGTTGTACATCTCGTACTCATGGTCAACGAACTCCGCAAGTTCGGTAAGTCCCGCGTCGTCCTTCGGGGCGCTCCTGTCACATACCGGCTCCGACAAGGCGAAACACTTCATCCCGTACCAGACTGTAGCGGTGATATCCTCGTCACCGGGCTTCAGGATAAAGTTGTAGGTATTTTCGCTCACTATATACGGGTTGCCCTCGGTGAACCATGATAGGTCGGGAATGTAGAAATACCCCGAACGTCTTTTGTTTGCGTTATCCGACATATCTGCTCCTTGGTATAGCACTTCGCGGCACGGAAGATATCCGTACCGCGAAAATCACTGACTATATGCTCATTATTCGGCTGCTGCGGCAGTCGTATCGGCAGCGACTGTCGTTGTGTCGGCAGCCGGTGCGTCGGTGCTCTCAGCCGGAGCCGCTGTCTCGGCATCCGCGAGTGTGAGCTCGCCTTCATCCGTAGCGATCATCAGCTGATCGGACACGTTCCCTTCATCAACGGGAGCCGCCGTCTGCGAGCTGTCGCCGCCCCAATACACCGTGATGAGGTTTACTGCTATAGCGATCACGAACACGAGTACAGCTGCGATCTTTGTAGCTCTCGACAGCTTTGCCTCTTTTGTTCTGCCGCTGTTTTTCTGATAATAGTTATCGGTGCTGCCGCCGGTGATGACGTTCGACATACCCTGTTTGGACTCCTGCATGAGCACGACTGCGACGATGAATACGCAGGCGAGGATAAGCAGCACTGCGAAGATTATTTCGACGACCGACATTTGCGATCCCTCCGTGATATAAGTAGTATAGATGATTTTTTCGTAACGTAGAAATTATTATAACACATTTCAGCGACAATTGCAAGTGTTTTTTGCAATTTTTGCGCACTTACGCTCACGTCGAAATCAACAAATTTTCATGCGCATATCAAACCTTTTTTGTGACAGATGCTGCCCGCACATCACGCGGTCATTGCAACAAGTATGCGTCCGGAGCCGCGGTAAACATTCACAAGTCCTTCACCGGAAGCCGCCGAGCCGATAAGCGTCTTTGTCGTGCGCTCAACGGTGAACTGCAAAGAGCCCGACCACGCGATAGCCATGTTGCCGTCGATCTTCACAACGTCGTCCTGCAGGTCTATGACAGTGAGTTCCTCGCGGGGAACAGGGCTTTCGAGCACCGCGATCCCGTTTCCGGTCAGGCAGGTGTTGAAAAGTCCTTCACCGCCCGCGACTGCCGATGAAATGTTGGTACGCTGTACGGTCTTTATGCCCACGGTGCTGTCACAGGCGAGAAACAGTCCGTCGTCGAGCACTACCGACCCGCCCCACTGCGACAGGTCTTCCAGCAGTATATGCTTTGTCGTCGGCTCGAACACGAGCTCGCCGTAACCGCTGTACTTCGGCTTTATCGCGGATTCGCCCGTCACCACGGAAGATGCCATTTTCTTGAAGAAGTCGCCCGCGCCCTTTACATCGGTAGCCGCGTCGATCTTACCCAGCATCATCTGCATATCGCCCGCCTGTATGACAACAGCGTTGCCGTTCAGCTGTGCCACCACCTGCCTGCGCCTTACGTTCATCTGATAAGCGTAGTACGCCGCCATTTCGCCGCCCGCTGCGGGAGAAAGATCCTTCGCGTGCTCAATTACCGAGAAACAGCCGAGCCTTGCGACGATATCCTTGTTGCTTGTCTTTGAAAGAATGTTTGACTGTACCATGTTACCCTCCTGTACAGCCCTTCACCAGACGATGAAGGGAATTTTATACTTGACGAAAACAAACATCAGCTGTATGTTCTGCCTGTCAAAAAAGCTTTATCTGTATTATAAGATTATTTCGGTGCAGCGTCAGGCTGCCGCAGGTCAAGGGCGCGTAGCCCTTGTGCCGTCTGCAAGGACAGCGCGAATGCGCCGCTGCATCTACTTTATTGACACGCCGAACGGACATCTGCCGTCCGTTCATGACCGTGCGGAACGCTTCGCCCGTATCATGTGTAGTCAACAACGTTGACCCACGACGAGAGGAGCTCCTTCTCGTGCTCGTTGCCCTTGACCGACTGTGATGCCGCAACTATCGGCATCCACTTCTGAACGTACTGCAAAGCCGTATCGGTCTTGTCGCAGAACATTTTCAGGTACTGCCTGCCGATGTCCTCGTTGTGTGAAAGGCAGAACGTGAGATAAGTGCGCGCCGCGTCGGCCGAGGCATTGCCCTGTGTGGCGTGCGCCCAGTCGATGATGTAAGGCGTGCCGTCGGGCGTGATTATGACGTTAGAGGGGTTGAAGTCGCCGTGGCAGAGTTTCAGGTGCTTCGGCATGGATTCGAGCGTCGTGTGCAGGTCGTAGCGGACGGTCGCCGGGAACTGCGACGCGGAGATCTTCGAGTGCATCTTGTCCTTCAGTCTGCCGAGGAGCTGGCACTTGTGCGACTGCACATCTATCTGGAGATCGACGAACGTCTCCATGTATTCGTCCAGCTTTTCGGGGTGTTCCTTCCACATATCCATGAGAGTCTTGCCCTCGATGAAGTCGGAAACTATCGTCCACTTGCCGTCAATGGTGATGACTTCGCGTATCTTCGGGATGTTCAGACCGGTAAGCTCCACACGCGCCTGATTGAGCGCCTCGTTGAGCACGCCCTGCTTCGGACAGTCCTCGTTGAACACTTTCAGACAGCAGTCTCCGTCGCGGTATATCGTCTTTGTCCTGCGTTTTGCTATAACATTGTCGAGTTTCATCTTTCAAGCCCCCTTACTTCTTTGCAGCCGGTCTTCTGCCGCGCTTCTTAGGTTCCGCCGGAGCATCCTCCGCTTTGGCTTTTCTGCCGCGCTTCTTCGGCTCGGCAGTCACCGTTCCGGCAGCGTCTGCCTTTGCCTTTGCGGACTTTTTCGCAGCCGCGGGAGCCTTCGCGTCACCGCCCGTCTGATTCTCCGTGTAGATCCTGCCGTAGTACGCGTCAAGATACAGCCCTTTGAGCTCGGATATCAAGGGATAGCGCGGGTTCGCGCCCGTGCACTGGTCGTCGAACGCCGCTTCCGACATCTCGTCGAGGGTTGCAAGGAAATCCTTCTCGGAAACGCCGTAATCCGCGACAGTCGCCTTTATGCCGACGCGCGCCTTGAGTTTCTCGACAGCATCTATGAGCTTTTCGAGCTTTTCGGCATCCGTCTTCCCGCCAAGTCCGAGAGCATCCGCCACTTCCGCGTATCTCGCAAGTGTATGCGGGTGGTCGTACTGCGGGAACGTGCCCATTTTCACCGGGACTTCCGACGCGTTGAACCTCATGACGTTGCAGATAACGAGAGCGTTCGCGATACCGTGGGCGATATGGTGGTAAGCGCCGAGCTTATGCGCGAGTGAGTGGGAAACGCCGAGGAAAGCGTTCGCAAACGCCATGCCCGCCATAGTTGCCGCGTTCGCCATTTTCTCGCGGGCTTCGATATCGCTGCCGTTGTCGTATGCGCGGGGCAGGTACTCGAATATGACTTTGAGCGCCTGTATCGCAAGTCCGTCGGTGTAGTCGGTAGCCATTACCGACGCGTAAGCTTCGAGAGCGTGTGTCACCGCGTCAATGCCGGATGCGGCGGTAAGCCCCTTCGGCGCGGTCATGTGCATATCCGTGTCAACTATAGCCATATCGGGCATCAGTTCATAGTCTGCGAGCGGGTACTTGCAGCCGTCGGACTTATCGGTTATAACAGCGAAGGGCGTGACTTCGGAGCCTGTTCCAGCCGAGGTGGGTACTGCCACGAAATATGCCTTCTCACCCATTTTCGGGAAAGTATAAACACGCTTGCGGATATCTATGAACCGCATCGCCATGTCCTTGAAATCGGCTTCGGGATGCTCGTACAGCACCCACATTATCTTTGCCGCGTCCATTGCGGAACCGCCGCCGACCGCTATAATAACATCCGGCTTGAAGGATGTCATGAGCGCCGCACCTTTCTGAGCGCTGTCAAGTGTCGGGTCGGGCTCGACATCGAAGAATGTCTCGTGAACTATGCCGAGTTCGTCGAGCTTGTCGGTTATCGGTCTTGTGAATCCCGCGCCGTACAGAAAACTGTCGGTAACGACGAACGCGCGCTTCTTGCCCATTACGCTGCCCAGCTCGTCAAGCGCCACCGGCAGGCATCCTCTCTTTATATACACCTTTTCAGGCGCTCTGAACCACAGCATATTCTCTCTCCTTGCAGCGACTGTCTTTATATTGAGCAGGTGCTTGACACCTACGTTCTCGCTCACGCTGTTGCCGCCCCACGAGCCGCATCCGAGGGTCAGCGACGGCGGCATCCTGAAATTGTACAGTCCGCCGATACCTCCGTGGGAGGAGGGTGTGTTTATCAGGATACGTCCCGTTTTCATGCGGGCTTCAAACTCGTCGAGGACATCGCGCCGTGACTGCGGGTCGATGTAAATGGACGAGGTATGCCCGAAACCGCCGTCGGCGATCAGTCTTTCCGCCTTGCCGAACGCGTCATGGATATCCTTTGCCTTGTACATTGCAAGAACGGGAGAGAGCTTCTCATGCGCGAACTCCTCGGAAATGTCAACGTCGGTCACTTCGCCTATCAGTATCTTTGTCGCGGCGGGAACTTCGACTCCCGCAAGTCCGGCGATAGTCGCGGCTTTCTGACCGACTATCTTCGCGTTGAGCGCACCGTTGATGATGATAGTGCGGCGCACCTTGTCGAGCTCAGCGCCTTTGAGGAAATAGCAGCCCCTGTCGGCAAATTCCTTTTTCACCGCGTCATAGATGTTCTTATGGACTATGACTGACTGCTCGGACGCACAGATCATGCCGTTGTCGAAAGTCTTTGAGTGTATTATGGAGTTCACGGCAAGTATGATATCCGCGGACTCGTCGATTATCGCGGGTGTGTTGCCGGCGCCGACACCGAGAGCGGGCTTGCCGCTGGAATACGCAGCCTTCACCATGCCGGGGCCGCCCGTTGCCAGTATGATATCGGCTTCCTTCATGACCAGCGTGGTCATGTCAAGATTGGGCGCGTCGATCCACGAGATGATGTTCTCGGGAGCTCCCGCCTTCACTGCCGCCTCATATACTACGCGGGCAGCCTCGACAGTGCTCTTCTTTGCGCGGGGGTGTGGGCTGAAAATGATACCGTTGCGGGTCTTGAGCGATATGAGCGCCTTGAATATCGCCGTGGAAGTGGGGTTCGTGGTGGGTATCACCGCCGCGATAACGCCGATCGGCTCGGCTATCTTCCTGATGCCGAACGCCTTGTCCTCCTCGATGACCCCGCAGGTCTTCGTATTTTTATACTCGTTGTAGATATACTCGGCGGCATAGTTGTTCTTGATGACCTTGTCCTC
>CAMHBE010000158.1 GCA_946183095.1 uncultured Clostridia bacterium
CGGCGGTTTGGGCAAGCCTTCAATGCTTCCTGCATTGCCCTCCCCTCAAACTCCCCTCCCGGTTCCTTTGTACGACAAAGGAACCGAAAGCGATAGAAATTATTAAATCGGCAAGTAAGCTGAAATATACAAAGTAACTTGCAAAGGATAAAGATGATAGATAAGATACTTATTGCGAACCGAGGCGAGATCGCACTGCGGATAATCAGGGCGTGCCGCGAACTCGGGATAGAAACAGTGGCGGTGTATTCCACCGCGGATAAAAACGCGCTCCATGCGCAGATAGCCGACCGCTCCGTGTGTATCGGCGGCGCAAGGAGCGCGGACAGCTACCTCAACACGAGGGCTATACTTGCCGCGTGTGAGATAACCGGCGCGAGAGCCATACACCCCGGATTCGGGTTCCTGTCGGAAAGCAGCCGTTTTGTGCGCCTTTGCGGCAAGTGCGGCATAAAGTGGATAGGTCCCGGGGCGGAAGCCATGGACGCTATGGGCGACAAGGCTAACGCGAAGGCTACCATGATAAAGGCGGGAGTTCCCGTTGTGACCGGTTCGGAAGGTATTATAGAAGATCTTGATGAAGCAAAAAGGATTTCCCGGGAAATAGGCTACCCCGTGCTCGTCAAGGCAAGCGCGGGCGGCGGCGGACGCGGTATCAGACGCGCAGACAGCGAAAGAGAGCTCGAAGCCGCGATAACTGCCGCAAAGCAGGAAGCTCTGCGGTTTTTCGGGAATGATGAAGTTTATATAGAAAAGTTTATTGTTGACCCGCGCCACGTCGAGATACAGATACTCGCGGACGAGCACGGGAATGTCATACATCTCGGTGAGCGTGACTGCTCCTGCCAGCGCCGCAATCAGAAGGTGCTGGAAGAATCTCCCAGCCCGATAATGACGCCGGAGCTGCGCGAGAGAATGGGAGAAGCTGCCGTGAAAGCCGCAAAGGCGTGCGGTTACACAAACGCAGGCACTGTGGAGTTCCTTGTCGATAAGGATAAGAATTTTTACTTTATGGAAATGAATGCCCGCATACAGGTCGAGCATCCCGTTACGGAAATGGCAACGGGCATAGACCTTGTAAAGCAGCAGATAATGATAGCGAGCGGGATGCCGCTGGAGATAAAGCAGGAGGACGTGAAGCTCACAGGTCACGTCATAGAATGCCGCATAAACGCGGAGGATCCGAAGAACAACTTCCGCCCGTCACCCGGAAAGATAGAGTCTATCCATGTTCCCGGAGGGTTCGGAGTGCGGATAGATACAGCGGTTTATCAGGGTTATGAGATACCGCAGTATTATGACAGTATGATAGCTAAGCTCATAGTGCAGGGCAAGGACAGAGCGGAGGCTATAACAAAGATGAAGGTCGCTCTCGGTGAGATGCTCATAGAGGGCGTGCAGACGAATATAGATTATCAGCTCAATCTGCTGCGTGACAAAGAGTTCATGCGCGGGGAATTCGATATAGGGTTCCTTAACCGGAAGGACTTTTCATAATAAATTGTATAACACACATCTCAACGTTTTCGCTTCCTTTGTCGTACAAAGGAAGTAGTGAGGGAGTTTGAGGGAGAGACAAAGTCTCTTCCTCATGCGCGGATGCGCAGTCTCATGCGCGGTCTCATACGCGGATGCGCAGTCTCTGCGGCACTCTTGCAGGAGGATCTACATGGCGATAGAAGATCTTTTCAAGGTCGTTAAAGACAGGTCAAAGGCTGACACGAAGCCGAGACCCGAGAAACAGAAGAAACAGGCTCAGCGGGTAGAAATACCGCAGGGGCTGCTTTTCAAGTGTCCGAGATGCGGAACGGTCACATACCGTGATGATTTCGAGCGCAACAAGTCCGTGTGTGCCGCGTGCAACTACCATTCTCGTATTAGCTACCGTGAGCGCATAGAAATGACGGCAGATAAGGACACTTTCACCGAGATGGACGCGGGAATGACCTCGCTGAACCCGATAGATTTTCCGGGATATGAGAAGAAGATAGCGGAGCTCCGGGAAAAGTGCGGGATGAATGAAGCCGTTGTCACGGGAGTTTGCAGGATACACCGGTATGAGACTGTGATAGGCGTTATGGACAGCAACTTCATGATGGCAAGCATGGGCAGCGTTGTCGGCGAGAAGATAACGAGAGCGTTCGAGTATGCGACCGCGCATAAGCTGCCGGTGGTGCTGTTTACCGCTTCCGGCGGTGCCCGTATGCAGGAGGGGATCATATCCCTTATGCAGATGGCTAAGACTTCGGGGGCAATTGCCCGCCACGGTGAAGCCGGTCAGCTCTATGTAACGGTAATGACCGACCCCACGACGGGCGGAGTTACGGCTTCTTTTGCAAGCCTCGGCGATATCATAATCGCAGAGCCGAAAGTGCTTATAGGATTTGCGGGAAGGCGCGTCATTCAGGACACCATAAAGCAGCAGCTCCCGGATGATTTCCAGTCGGCGGAGTTCATGCTCGAAAACGGATTCGTGGATATGATAGTAGAAAGAAAGAGCCTTCGCTCCACACTTTCAAAGATATTCCGCACACATAACTATACCCGTGACGGGGATTACATCGGAGGTGCCGCAAAGTGAGCGAACTTACCGCAACACAGAGACTTTCGGTGATACGCGAAAAAGGCAGACCCACCGTGAGAGACTATATACCCCTGCTTTTCGGCAATTTTCTCGAACTGCACGGAGACAGACATTTCGGTGATGATGCCGCTATAATCGGCGGTATCGGCACATTTGCGGGGAGACCGGTCACTGTGATAGCGCAGGTAAAGGGCCGCAACCTCGAAGAGAACAAGCTGTCGAACTTTTCGATGCCGCACCCCGAGGGTTACCGCAAGGCGCTGAGACTTGCAAAACAGGCGGAAAAGTTCCGCAGACCCGTGATATGTCTCGTTGATACGCCCGGCGCGTTCTGCGGCATAGAAGCCGAGAAGCGCGGACAGGGTGAAGCTATTGCCCGCAACCTCATGGAGTTCATGACGCTGAAAACGCCGATAGTCTCCATAGTTCTGGGAGAGGGCGGCAGCGGCGGCGCACTTGCACTGGCGGTGTGCGATGAACTTGCAATGCTTGAAAATGCGCTCTATTCCGTTATCTCACCGCGAGGATTTGCGTCGATCCTCTGGAAGGACGCGTCGAGAGAATCCGAAGCCGCCGATCTTATGAAGATAACCGCCGAGGATCTGCTCAAATTCGGCGTGTGCGAACACATTATCCCGGAACCCGACGGAGGTGCGCACCACGACCCCACGCTCACCGCGGAGAACATATCGCATTATTTGTCGGAAGTGCTCCAGCGGCTCGCGGCATACGATACAGAAGAGCTGCTTGAAAAAAGATACAATAAGTTCCGTAAGATAGGCGTTTTCAGCGAGTGACCAACATTTGCGCGACAGCAAATTGCACAAAACATACGCGTTAAATTATGCACAATTGCCGATTTTGTAAAAATTGCAAAAAGCTATTGATTTTTTGCGGACTATCATTTATAATGAAATAAAACAATAAGTAAATGACACGGAGGCAAGCATTATGATATTCGATAAGGTAAAAAGCATCATAGTAGATCAGCTCGATGTTGACGAGGATAAGGTAACTTTGAACGCAAATATCCAGGATGACCTCGGCGCGGATTCGCTCGACATCGTTGACCTTGTAATGAGCTTTGAGGACGAGTTCGACCTTGAGATACCGGACGATCAGGTCGAGACTATCAAGACAGTCGGTGACGTTGTAAAGTACATCGAAGAAAATACGGAAGAATAATTTCCGGGCATAACAGACCCGTTAAAGCAGCGACCCCTGTATATAACAGGGGTCGCTGCTTTTTTACCATTTATACGCAGAAAAGAGCTTTCAGAAGGTATTCGATACATTTCACGAACGTAAGGCGCTCAACGGTCTCGGCTGCAACGATCTTTGCGGTGCCGATGACCTCATCATCCACTGTCATGGTGACAAATCCGAGGGTCTGCCCTTTTCTGACCGGCGCTTCCACGGACGGAGTGCGGCTGTAGTGGTATTTTATGCGGGAACCGCTCCCCTTCTGCATCACCATTTCCGGTATCTGCGAGTAACGTGTATCTACCCCGTCCTTTATCCCGCCTTCCACCGGTATCTCGGTAAGCTCCGCAACATCCGGGTGCGGGGTGGTACGCTCGAAGTTGTCGAAACCGTAGTCGAGGAGTTCCTCCGCCGCGTCGAATCGGTCGCTGTCACTGCCGCAGCCGAGCACTACGGCGATAAGTCCCATGCTGCCGCGCTTTGCGGTCGCCGCGAAACAGCATCCCGCTCCGTCGGTGGTACCTGTTTTAAGCCCGGTGATGCCGCTGTATGTGGTGATGAGCTTGTTTGTGTTGAGGAGCTGCGTTTCGCGGGAAGTTCCCGTGCGGACGCTGTCGAGCCGTGTCATGAGAAATTCGTCGTAGATGCTGTATTTCCGCAGTTCCGCCGCCATTACCGCAATATCACGCGCTGTGCTGTAATGCGATTTGTCATCGTAGCCGACGCAGTTCGCAAAGCGGGTATTCTTCATGCCGAGTTCGGCAGCTTTTTTGTTCATTTGTTCAACGAAAGCTTCTTCGCTGCCGGCTATGTGTTCGGCGAGCATCACACAGGCATCGTTGGCGGATGCGATAACTATGGACTTCGCAAGATCTCCGACCGACATCTCCTCGCCTGTTTCGAGCCATATCACCGAGCCGTCCATGCTGTTTGCGTGAGCGGAACATACCGCCGTGTCGGTGAAACTCAGCGTTCCGTTCTCGACGGCTTCCGCGGCTATCAGCAGGGTCATTATCTTTGTTACCGACGCTATCGGGAGCTGCAGATCCTCGTTCAGCCCGTACAGCACGGTGCCGGTGGAGCTTTCGACCAGAACGGCGGCTTTTGCGGACTTTGTGTCGGGGGACGACTCTGGAACTGCCGATGCGTGAACGGAGACAGAGCCGATGAACAGAGCCGCGGCAGCTGCACCGGCAAATATCTTTTTTATGCTCATATACTGTACCTGTCCTTTTTTGGTAATGTATATGAATATTATTTTCCCGAAATGCACAAAATATCCGCAGATAAAACAAAACGGAGGGTGCGGGAATGCGGAAAAACGCTTTTGCGGAACAGCTTGTGCAGTCGTTTGTCATTTTTATGTCGGGGGGATTCATCTACGGTCTGATCGAGGTGATATACCGCGGGCATACCCACCCGTCGATGTTTGTGCTCGGCGGGATATGTCTGCTGTGGATAGGCGGGTTCAACAGCTTCTTCCGGAGGGTGCCGCCGCTGCCTGTGCAGATAATCCTCGGCGGGGTATTCATCACGGCTGCGGAGTTCCTGTGCGGGCTTACCTACAATGTCTGGCTGGGGCTTCGGGTGTGGGATTACAGCCGCCTGCCGTACAATATCATGGGACAGATCTGCCCTATGTTCTTCTTTCTCTGGGTGGCTATATCGCTGCCCGCCGTGTTTGCGGAAGACTTGCTCCGGTCGGCTTTCCGGCGCGGGTCATAAACTGCATAAAAAAGAGC
>CAMHBE010000159.1 GCA_946183095.1 uncultured Clostridia bacterium
CCCGTACCATTTGTTATATACATTATAGCACGCCGCGATTTGTTTGTAAAGAAATACAAAGTAACACAGATGTTAAAATATGTGGCATTTTATTATAATAGTGCAGATAGGAGACAGGTTATACATGACCTTATGTATACATATTGCATGAAATTGCAGGTAATACATCGAAAACTATTGACAAGAAATATCAAAATGTGATATAATATGTTTTAATTGTCGGAGCGATGATCGCTCCGGACTATACGGAATCGTTAGGAGAGAGAGCGGTAAAATGAATACCAAAACACTGAAGTACATAATCAAGCGTCTGCTGCTCGCGGTGCTGACGGTCTGGCTCGTTATCACGGTAACGTTCTTCGTGATGCACGCCATACCGGGCGGACCTTTTGTGGGCGAGAAAGCAGTCACCGCGTCGGTCATGAAGGCTATGGAGGCAAAATACGGACTGGACAAGCCCGTTATCGAGCAGTATTTCACATATCTCGGCGATGTGTTGCGGCTGGACTTCGGTCCCTCGCTGAAAATGCGCGGGCGTAATGTTATAGATATAATCGGCGACGGAATGAAAACGTCCGCGTATATAGGCGTTATCGCCGCGTTCATAGCGCTCATCTTCGGCATAGTGCTGGGTTCCGTGGCGGCGCTGCGGCGAAACAAGGTGATCGACCGCGTCATAATGGTCATAACCACCGCGTTCGTCTCGATGCCGTCATTCATAATGGGAACGCTGCTGCTGATATTGTTTGCCGTACAGCTCGGGTGGTTCCCGGCAAACGGCGCGGCGGAGGGCGGTCTGGTGCTGCCTGTCGTGACCCTGTCGCTGTACCCGATGGCATATATCACGCGCCTTACGCGGTCGTCAATGCTGGATGTTCTCGGACAGGACTATATCCGCACCGCAAGGGCAAAGGGCGTTTCCACGAAGCGCATAATCTTCGGACACGCCATAACCTACTTCGGACCCATGCTGGCGTACATCGTAACAGGTTCTCTTGTCGTTGAGCAGATATTCGCTGTTCCCGGCATCGGACGCGCGTTCGTGAACAGCATAACCGGACGCGACTACCCGCTCCTCATGGGTACCACGATCGTGCTCGCGGTGCTGATAGTCGTGATGAACCTCGTGAGCGATATCCTGTATAAGATCGTGGATCCTCGCATAACGCTTGAATAAGGGAGAGACAGATATGGAAAAGAAACCTTTCAGTATGCAGGTGGATATGGAGGATTTCATCCCCGAAGAAAAGGCTTATATGGTCAATATGCGCCCCGCGTCCACGTTCTTCAAGGACGGCATCAGGCGCCTGAAAAAGAACAAGGTCGCTGTGGTCAGCTTCTTTATAATAGTTGTCATAACTCTCGCGGCGATATTCATACCGATGTTCTGGCCGTACTCCTACGATCAGATGCTCGGCATGGTACCCGGACAGCCCGTTGACAACTCCTTTCTGAACTTAGCCCCGTTTGAATACGGAAAGTCCGAGATAGCCCGCATGGAAGCGGGGGAGACGATAGTTCCCCACATCTTCGGCACCGACAATCAGGGCAGAGACTACTTTATAAGAGTTATCTACGGTACGAGGATATCGCTGGCGGTCGGCTTCTTTGCAAGCATCATCGTGCTTATCATAGGTCTTACCGTCGGGTCGGTGTCGGGTTATGTCGGCGGAAAGGTCGATCTCGTCATAATGCGTATCGTTGATATGATCTACTCGCTGCCCGATATGCTCATGGTCATACTGCTGGCATCCGTGCTGAAACAGGTGCTTGAAACTTCCCTCGAAGGCACCGCGCTCGAAAAGATAGGCTCCAACATCATAAGTCTGTTCATAGTTTTCGGCGTGCTGTACTGGGTATCCATGGCGCGCCTGATACGCGGTCAGATACTCTCGCTCAAACAGCAGGAATACGTTCTTGCAGCAAAAGCCGCCGGTGCAAAGGGCGGGCGCATCATACTGAAACACCTGATACCAAACTGCTTCAGCGTAATCATCATCTCCACTGCTTTGCAGATACCGAGCGCTATCTTCACCGAGAGTTATCTGTCGTTCCTCGGTCTTGGCGTGAACGCGCCCATGCCGTCCCTCGGTTCGCTTGCGTCCGAAGCACTCAACGGCGTTACATCCTACCCCTACAGACTTATCATCCCCGCTATCGTTATATCGCTCATCGTTCTCTCGCTCAATCTCTTCGGCGACGGTCTGCGCGACGCGTTCGACCCGAAGCTCAATGTGTAAGGAGGGAAACGTCATGAGATTACTTGAAGTCAAAGATCTGCACACATCGTTCTTCACCGACGCCGGCGAAGTCAAGGCAGTGAACGGTGTGTCGTTCAACCTCGACAAAGGAAAAGTCCTCGGTATCGTCGGCGAATCCGGCTCCGGCAAGTCTGTCACCGCCTACTCGGTGATGCAGATACTCGCAAGCACCGGAAAGATAGTCGGCGGTTCCATAAAATTCAACGGTCAGGAGCTCGTCGGCGTCGGCGAGAAGGAAATGAAGAAGATAAGAGGCAACCGCATCTCGATAATCTTCCAGGACCCGATGACCAGCCTGAACCCCACATACACCATAGGCAAGCAGCTCATGGAGGCTATCCTGCTGCATACCGGACGCAACAAGCAGCAGGCACGCGAACGTGCGATAGAGATGCTGAGACTTGTAAACGTGAACGAGCCTGAAAAGCGCATGAAGCAGTACCCTCACGAGTTCTCCGGCGGTATGCGCCAGAGAGTCATGATAGCTATGGCGCTTGCCTGTGAACCCGATATCCTCATAGCAGACGAGCCTACCACAGCGCTCGATGTTACCATTCAGGCGCAGATACTCGACCTTATGCGCAGCTTACAGGAAGAGCTCGGCATGGCTATCATCATGATAACCCACGACCTCGGAGTTGTCGCGCAGATGTGCGATGAAGTCATCGTTATGTATGCCGGCTCGATATGTGAGCAGGGAACTGCGGATGAGATATTCTACAACCCCTGCCACGAATATACGAAAGGTCTGCTGCGTTCAATACCCACGACCAGCAATGACGGCGAGCGCCTGCGCCCGATAACAGGTACGCCCATAGACCTGCTCAATATGCCGAAGGGATGTCCTTTCGCGCCGCGCTGCGACAATGCAATGAAGATATGCCTGCGCGAGAGATGCGACAGGATGCAGATAAATGACGATCATCAGGCTGTGTGCTGGATGAACGTGAAAAAGCAAATGGAAGAAAAGAAGGACGGTGAGAGCAATGAGTGAGCATACCGAAGATCTTGTGGAGATCCGGCACCTCAAACAGTATTTCCCCGTCAGCATGGGATTTTTCAAGACAAAGCCGCTCAAAGCCGTGGATGATGTATCTTTCAACATCAGGCGCGGTGAAACGCTCGGACTTGTCGGAGAGAGCGGCTGCGGAAAAACTACCGTCGGACGCACCATTCTGAACTTATATAAACCCACTTCCGGGGATATAATATATGACGGAAAGCCCATTAAGTCGAAGAACGACATCAGGGAGTTCCGCAAGAAGGCGACTATGGTGTTCCAGGATCCTTATTCGTCGCTGAACCCCCGCATGACCGTTTCCGATATCATCGGGGAGCCGCTCGATATCCACAAGCTGTACGGAAACGCGCAGGAACGCCGTGAACGCATACTCGAACTCATGGGGTATGTGGGGCTGAACTCCGAGCACGCTTCCCGCTATGCGCATGAGTTTTCCGGCGGTCAGAGACAGCGTATCGGCATTGCACGCTCCCTCGCCGTAAACCCCGAATTTATCGTGTGCGACGAGCCTGTATCGGCTCTCGACGTGTCCATTCAGGCGCAGGTCATCAATATGTTCGATGAATTGCAGGAGAAGCTGGGACTTACCTATCTGTTCATTGCCCATGACCTGCTGGTGGTTCGCCATATCAGCGACCGTATCGCGGTAATGTATCTCGGCAAAATGGTAGAGCTTGCGGACGCGAAAGAAATATACGACCACCCGCAGCATCCTTACAGCATCTCGCTTCTGTCGGCGGTGCCGGTGCCGGATCCGAAGGAAGCCCGCGCGAACAAGCGCATCGTGCTTTCCGGAGATATCCCAAGTCCGCTGAACGCACCGTCCGGCTGCCCGTTCAGGACGAGATGCCCCCATGCACAGAAGCAGTGTGCCGAGACAATGCCAGAACTGAAAGAGATATCGCCGGGACATTTCGCCGCCTGCCATATCCTGTAAAGGGACAGCGGTACACGGCATCAAAATTGCATACAACTCCCGTGATATGCGGGAAGTTGGAAATATATGTCGTAAAACGACAAAGATCAGGAGGAATTTTATGAAGAAGAAAGTATTGGCAGCGCTTCTCGCAGGCGCTGTAGTCGCAGTCTCAGGCTGCGGCGGCAACAACGGCACAAACAACAATGCCGGCACGAGCAGCACACAGTCCGGCGGAGATACTGCGGCTGCTGCAGCAAGCTCCGCAGATCAGGAGATAAGCGTATGTCTTGCGTCCGAACCCGCAACTCTCGACCCCGCGCTCAACTCATCGGTAGACGGCGCAACTCTCTGTGCGCACCTCTTCTCGGGTCTTGCAAAGTGGGATATGAACGCGTCCGGCGTTCTTGAGATCGTTCCCGACCTTGCAACAGAGCTTACCGAGGGCGTTGAGAACGCTGACGGCACCGTAACTTACACCTACACACTGCGTGACGGAGCAAAGTGGTCTGACGGCAAGGACGTTACCGCGAACGATTTCGTTTATTCGTGGAACAGAGCGGCTTCTCCCGCACTTGCTGCCGATTACTGCTATATGCTCGAAGTCGTAAAGGGCTATGAGGATATGTGGGCTGAGGACGATGCGGGCAATCTTAAGAACCCCGACGCAAAGCTCGCAGTCACGGCAAAGGATGACAAGACCATTGAGGTAACGCTCAACAACGCAGTTTCCTACTGGAACGAGCTGCTTGCATTCCCGTCCTACTATCCTGTCCGTGAAGATGTGGTATCTAACGAGAGCTGGGCTACCGACCCCTCCACCTACGTCAGCAACGGCGCTTACAAGATGTCCTCTTGGGATCACAACAGCGTTATCACTCTGGTGAAGAACGAAAACTACATTGATTCCGACAAGGTAACAATGGGTACGATCAACTTCTTCCTCTCCGATGACGCAAACAATATGCTCACCAACTTCAAGAACGGCAGCTGGCAGCTTATCGACGATGTTCCCACAAACGAAATGGCAAGCCTGAAGGCTGAATATCCGGATGAGTATTTCGTTACCGGTCAGCTCGGCACATACTATGTATGCTGGAACATCAACTACGACCTGCTCCCCTCCACCAACACTCTCACCGGCGCTGACAGGGAGAAGGCTGAATGTGAAGTCAGAAACGCTCTTGCAAAGGTCATCGACCGCAACTATATCGTTGAGAGTGTTGCACAGGGCGGTCAGG
>CAMHBE010000160.1 GCA_946183095.1 uncultured Clostridia bacterium
AGTTGCAAGCCACCTGCGCACAAATCAACAAATGCGTTTTACAGCCTGCTATCATTTTGCTATCATTTTCAGGCTTTACCCCTCGCAAACGGCTTTGTTATGCGGCGGAGGATAAAATCTTCTTATTCCCACTCAATAGTAGAAGGCGGCTTTCCGGTAATATCATAGCAAACTCTGTTGATATGAGCGACCTCGTTTACGACCCGCACAGACACCTTTTCAAGCACATCATAGGGTATCCGCGCGAACTCGGCGGTCATGAAATCGGATGTAGTCACGCCGCGAAGAGCAAGCGTATAGTCATAAGTCCTGAAATCGCCCATGACGCCGACGGAGCGCATATTTGTGAGGACAGCGAAATACTGGTTGATATCGCGGTCGAGCCCGGCGTTTGCAATCTCCTCACGGAAAATGAGGTCGGCATCGCGGAGTATATCGAGCTTCTCGCGGGTGATCTCGCCGATTATCCTTATTGCGAGACCGGGACCGGGGAAGGGCTGTCTCCAGACGAGGTAATCCGGCAGACCGAGCTCGGTGCCGAGCTTGCGGACTTCATCTTTAAAGAGCAGGCGCAGCGGTTCGATTATCTCCTTGAAATCGACATAGTCGGGCAAACCGCCTACATTGTGGTGAGATTTTATCACAGCTGCGTCGCCGGTGCCGCTTTCGATGACATCGGGGTAAATGGTGCCCTGCACAAGAAAATCGACCTTGCCGATCTTTTTGGATTCCTCCTCAAAAACGCGGATGAACTCTTCGCCGATAGTCTTGCGCTTTGTCTCGGGATCGCTGACACCTTCGAGCTTGCTGAGAAAACGTTCCGACGCATCGACGCGGACGAAGTTCAGGTTGCGGTCTTTGAAGGCATTTTCTACCTCATCGCCCTCATTTTTGCGCATGAAGCCGTGATCTACGAACACGCAGGTGAGGCGGTCGCCGATAGCGGCGGACATCAGCGCGCAGGCAACGGAGCTGTCAACGCCGCCGGAGAGAGCGAGCAGCGCCCTGCCGCCGCCGACTTTTGCGCGTATCTGCTCAATGGCGGTCTTTGCGTAGTCCTTCATGTTCCAGTCGCCCCTGCATTGGCAGACGTTTTTCACGAAACTGTCGAGCATTGCTATACCGTGCTGGGTGTGGTTCACTTCGGGGTGAAACTGCACGGCATATATCTTTCTATCTGCATTCTCGAAAGCCGCGGCGGGGCAGTCTTTAGTATGCGCGGTAACGCGGAAACCCTCGGGAACTTCGGCGACATAATCCGTGTGGCTCATCCATGATATCGCGGTATCCGGCAGGTCTTTCACATTGCCGAAGATCACGGAAGATTTGTCATAGTGTGTCTCTGTCTTGCCGTATTCGGAGACTGAGCAGGACTGTACCTTGCCGCCAAGCGTATAAGCCACGAGCTGTGCGCCGTAGCAGATGCCGAGAACGGGGATGCCGAGCTCGAAAACTTCTTTTCCGATATGCGGGGACTTTTCATCATAAACGCTGTTGGGACCACCCGTGAAGATGATGCCTTTGGGGTCGAGCTTTTTCAGTTCATCTACCGGGGTCTTGTAGGATTTTACTTCGCAGTAAACGCCGCATTCACGGACGCGCCTTGCGATGAGCTGATTGTACTGTCCGCCGAAATCGAGGACGATGACAAGTTCATTCTGCATTGGCTTTACCTCTTTTCATTATTTGATTCTTATTATGTTTGGATACTTAGTTTTGACTGTATATATGACCGGCTGTAAGAATTACTCAGTCTTTCGTTTATGACCCGGCGATCACATTGCCGTCGGCATCGAGAAAATAATAGCGAGTGCCGTAGGAACTTGTTGTCACCATATCTTCGCTGTACTCTGTTACGACTTGATGATCGCGTTCCATATAAGTTATGAACGGATATTCCGAAACGTCGGTCTTATCTGTTTGCGAGCCTGTGATGACCATTATCTGTTTGCATCTGTCGTCATTTACATAGAAAGACCAGCCATGATCTGCCATGACTTCGTACAGTCCGTCTCCGAACTTATGCAGTCCGAGGTCGGCACCCCTGTTTTCCCATTTATCTTTTCCTTTTATCCCAAGCCTTACTGCGTGTACGTTCTCATTGCCGCCGGCATCGGTAAAGGCATACCAAGCCGTTGTTTCCCAGCTTCCGGAAGCAGTGCCCACGAGGTCATAACCTCCGAGATCGTCACCTATTTTCTTCAGACCTTCCTCGCCGTGTACCAGCCCGTCGCTGCATGAACCGAGCAGGAACAGCGCAGCGCACACAGCGGCAGCCGCAGTTCTTTGTCTCATCGCGCACCTCCCGTAGATACAGGGCATATCCGATAAAGAGATTATACCACAAATTCCGTGTCATGTCAATCTTTCCCGCAAAAATAAGCAGGGAAGTGGCAGCGCTGTATCTGTACAGCACCTTTGAACAACTCCTGTCGATATTCGGATAAGATGCTGAAAACCGAAATGGCGATTCTCCGCGGTGTTCGGGGTGCTATCACTCTCGGAAAAAATATACATAACAACGGCTCGCAAGTTGTGAAAAATGCACATAAAATCGTCGGAGCGGTAAAAAATAAGCCTGTAACTGTTGCAAAAAAACAAGTTTTGTGCTAAAATAAATCAGTTAAGACGTAAGTCTCGGCTTGTGACCTGTAAAACGAAAAAACAAGAGGTGAGAACAAATGGCTGCCGACCCCAACGGGCGAAAACGGATAAAAATGAATGAAGGAAGGCGGCATTGTCTCTCTTTGTGACCCGCGCCTTCCGAAAAGGAGGATCGCTGTGATCACAACATACAGATCTGAGGGAACGGGAATGTCTGTGGTGGACGAGCTTGAGCCCGGCTGCTGGATATCGGTGTATGCGCCGACCGAAGCCGAGATATCGAAGCTCGAAACGGAACTGTCCGTTGACCGCGACTTCATACGTTCCGCACTTGACGAAGAAGAGTCCTCGCGTATCGAAAACGGCGAGGGGCAGACCCTCATAGTGCTCGACTACCCTGTGGCGGAGAAGAACGACGACGATACGTTCTCGTATTCCACACTGCCGATGGGGCTGATACTCACCGATGCGAACGTCATATCGGTAAGCCTTACGCAGAACGCGATAATCGACGATTTTGCAAAGGGCATAGTGAAAAACGTTAACACGAAGTTCAAGACGCAGTTCGTGTTCTGCATCCTGCTGCGCATTGCCGCGAAGTACCTGCAATATCTGAAACAGATAGAGAAGATATTCAACTACGTTCAGAAGCAACTGCACACGTCGATGAAGAACGAGCACCTTATCCAGCTGCTCGGTTTGCAGAAATCGCTGGTATATTTCTCCACGTCGCTGAAATCCACCGAAACGGTGCTGGAAAAGCTGCTGCGGGGGCGAGTGATAAAGCTCTATGACGAAGATCAGGAGCTTCTCGAAGATGTTCTGGTCGAGATAAAGCAGGCTATAGAAATGGCTAACATCTACTCAAACATCCTCGCAAACACCATGGATGCCTACTCGAACATCATTTCCAACAACATGAACCGCGTCATGAAAGCGCTGACTATCATAACGATCGTGCTGGAGATACCGAACATCATTTTCGCGTATTACGGCATGAACACCGACCTGCCGTTGCCGTACACATGGGTGGCGATAGTGCTCGCGGTAGTGCTTGCGGCATTTGCTACGATCGTGCTGCTGAAAAGCCGGTTTCTGAAATAGATATAGGATCACAGCCTTGCCGTTATGGTGAGGCTTTTTCCGTCTTTGCCGAACGCCTCGATCCTGCCGCCGTGCGCTGAAACTATCGACTGCGCCATGGAAAGCCCTATGCCGTAGCCGGGAGTATCGCTGCTGCGTGAGGAATCGCCGCGCGAGAAGCGGTCAAACAGCTCGGGGTGAGCGCCTTTTGAGATGTTGTCGGCAGCGTTTTCGGTGGAAATTATGATGTGTCTGCCTTTTTTTTCGACAGTAAAGCGGATGCAGCCGCCCTCGGGCGTGTATTTCACGGCATTGTCGGCAAGTATCGAACAGAGCTGCGCAATGGCGTTCTTATCGCCTTTCATGGTTATATTATCCTGAATGTCGGCGGCAAGTTCCACACCCTTGTATTCCGCCATGAGCGTGAACGGGTCTATGACTTCACCTGCTGTGTCGGAGAGCGAAAATTCCTCAATGCTGAGCTGTGCTCCGCCCTCGTCCATTCTTGCGAGCGCAACGAGGTCTTTTGTTAGACGGGAGAGCCGTTCGGTCTGTGTGGAGATGCCCTTTGTCCACTTGCTCCCGCCCTGTTCGAGTTCAATGACCTCATTGCAGGAGTTTATTACGGCAAGCGGTGTCTTCAGCTCGTGACCCGCGTTTGTGATGAACTTTTTCTGCTTTTCATAGCTTTCCGCGATAGGTTTTATCACGATGCCGGAGAATATGAACGCGAGCGCGAATACAGCCGCGCAGGCACCGAGCGTGACAAGTATGCTGATGAGCGCGAAATCCCGCACGGAGCGCAGTGACCGCGAACGATCGACGAACACGAACAGCGTGCCGTTCTCGTTTTCGGACGCGAGGTATTTATACACCCCGTCATAGCCCGTGACGCTGCCGTCATTTTTCAGCCGCCGTGCCATTTCCAGAGCATCGTCCGCGGTGACTGCGGCTATCTTGCCGGTATCTATCGAGTACGGTTCGCCGTTGTCTTTGAGTATGACTGTGAAGAAGCGCGTCTCGTAGGGTGTCTCCGCGGTGAGCGCCCTTTCGTCGAACTTCCTGTCAAAGCGGTGTTCAGGGAGTTCGCGTTTCTCGGGCGGCGTATCGGTGTCGGAGCGTTCGGGAGCGGGCGGTATATCGCCGCCGGGCGCGATGTCGCCGCCGGGCTTGTTCACCGGCTGTCCGAAAGTGCCGTTGTTCTCGGTGAGCAGTTCGAGCAGCGCAGTCGCCTCGCTGTCGGAATTTATATAGTTCGCGATGTTCATTACCGCCACGATCACGGCAAGCACGGCTATGACGGATGCCACCGCGGCGAGGATGAAGTTCCTGCGAAGTTTCTTTATCATGGTGCAGCGCCCCCTTTTGCAGCATTATACCACATTTTCACGGAAATTGCAACGTTTTGAAGATATCGGATTGACACGGACGCCGGAAATGTGATATAATCGGAAAGAGGTGAGTGCAATGCCCGTGACACAGCATATATGCAGGCGGTGTCTGCTTGAGGAACTCGGCGAGACCGCGCTGGTGCAGTCTCTCGAAGAGCTGAAAGCCGCATTGCCGGAGGATGAAAAGACGGACAGCGGTGAGTATGAGCGAAGACTTGCGATATGCCGGGAGTGTGACGCGCTGAATGCGGGAACGTGCGTGAAATGCGGCTGCTATGTGGAGTTCCGCGCGCTGAAAGAGCGTATGCACTGCCCGCATGAAATGAAAAAGTGGTGATCCTCTGCCGGCGCTTTCCG
>CAMHBE010000161.1 GCA_946183095.1 uncultured Clostridia bacterium
TCTTGACAAGAAGAAAAAAATGTGGTAATATCTATTTAAAGAAAATTTTAAATACCGGACATCGGAGGTGACTGATATTGAAAATATCCGAAACATTCAAGATACTCTCGGATGACCAGCGCCGCGAGATCATAACCATGCTGCGCGGCGGGAGAATGAATGCGGGGGAGATAGCCGACAGGCTCGGAATATCACCTGCCGCGCTTTCGTACCACCTGCGGCTGCTTAAAAATGCCGACATGGTGATAGAGTACAAGGAGAAGAATTTCATCTACTATGAGCTGAACACGAGCGTGTTCGACGAGGTGCTGCTGTGGCTGGGGCAATTCGGTGCCGGAACAAGTACCGAAAGTATGAAAGCGGGTGAAGCGGGAAATGAAAAATAAGCCTGTCATAATTATTTCAGCGCTCTCGCTGATAATAGCCGCCGCGGCAGTGCAGATACTCCCCGACACGATACCCGTGCATTACGGTATCGACGGGAATGCCGACCGCATCGGTTCAAAATACGAGGTATTCATTTTCGTTGTCATAACGGTCATTATAGCTGTAACGGGCATACTGCTCCGCCGGAAATTCGGCAAAGAAGCACAGACTGCCGCCGGAGAAAAAGAAGCCTCCCACGCGGCGGGCAACGCAAAGATATGCGGGATAGTCTGTACCGCGGTAAGTGCGGTGATGCTCAGCATGGAGTGTGTGATGATATGTGTGGGGTACAGCGGAATTCAGCATATAAGCGGTACGGAGGGAGAACTGTACTGCTCGGCAGCGGTCATACTTATTGGGATATTGTTCGCGGCGCTCGGGAACATAATGCCTAAAATGAAAATGAACGGGCTTATGGGACTGCGCACATCGTGGAGCATGAAAAATGAAGAAGTCTGGGCGCGCTGTCAGAGAATGGGCGGGACGGTGACATTCTTCGGCGGTGTGGCGGTGATACTTTCCGGGATAATTCTGCGCGGATATCCTTCGCTTGCCGCGATGATGATAATATTCCTCGTCATCTTCACGGTGATGATAAAAGGCTCACATCAGATATACACCGATTGGGAAAAGGAGAATAAAAATGACTGACATACATTTTACGGATGAAGCGATAGCAGGGCTTGTTGTTCAGTCCATGCTCATGATGATGATACCTGTCGTACTGCTTATCGTGTGGAAAGTAAAAACACATGAGAAGATACTGCCCGTTATCGTGGGAGCTGTCACATGGCTGCTGTTCGCGATAATACTTAAACTCGCGCCCGCGTATTTCCTTTTGCAGCATGACAATCCTATCGCTAAGACGATCAGCGGAAATATATGGTACACCATGATACTTGCCGGAGTTCTTGCGGGAGTATTTGAGGAAACTGGACGTTTTGTGGCATTCAGGACGATGCTGAAAAGCTATGATGCCCGCCGGACATCCCTGTCCTACGGTATCGGTCACGGAGGTTTCGAGAGCATCTACGTCGGTTTTCAGATGTTTGCAATGGCTGTCCTCGGGATATTGTTCAGCATGGGAATGGGTGAGCAGATAACTGCGGGCGCAGATGAAGCGACGATCGCCGCTATGACGGAGCAGCTCGCTCCCATGAGCACACTGACGTTCGGTGAGTGTCTGTTGGGCGTATTTGAGCGAATACCGGCGATAGCCGCGCATATCGCCTTTTCCGTGCTTGTGTTCGCTGCCGCACGAAACAAAAAATATCTCTATCTGTACCCGCTGTCGATAGTTCTGCACGCTTTTTCAGATTTCTCGATCGTGTTTTATAAGGCGGGACTTGTACCGCTATGGGCAATGGAAATCATATTTGCGGGCATTGCAGCGGTTATCGTGTACCTCGCATCCCGCATTTACCGCAGACTCGGAGACTGAACGGCGTTCATATCCCGCTGTTGTGGATTTTTTTCGATGAAGCCTGATATTGTATAAAATGTGTATTGACATTGTCCGCATAAGTCTGCTATAATAGCAGTATGAAAATTATTGAAAACAAGACTTTTGACAGCGAACGAGCCTTATACAATATCAAAGGTACGCTTGTGAAAAGCTGCACGTTTGCGGGACCTGCCGACGGTGAATCGGTGCAGTCATAAAAGAAGACGCAGTTATGGAATGTTCCGCCGAAATAGTCGAAAGATGCCCACGCAGCATCGGTGCTGTTACAGGAAAGGAATGCGGACTATGAACTACAGGATAACGGAACTGACAGAACCCGACAACGGCTGTGAAGGCTTCATGCCGGGCGAGGAGCCTATGGTGACACTGACGCTGACATCGGAGAACGGCGCTGTGAGAACGGTGAAGCTGCCCGATGCTCTCGCTTACCGGCTGAAATGGGATACCGGCGTGACAGTTTCGGACGATGATATCGGAAAATACTGCAAATGACCGGAGCGCCGGAACGACGGAGAAACGACCATGATAAAAGAGATAGTACACGACCCCATGTTCCTTGCAATGAAGTCGGAGCCTGCAGCTCCCGATGATGTGCAGACAGCCGCAGACCTGCTCGACACGCTTACCGCGAACAGAGAAACGTGTGTGGGAATGGCGGCGAATATGATAGGTGTGCTCAGGCGCATCATCGTTTTCGACAACGACGGCGAGTATATGACGATGTACAATCCGGAGATCATCAGGCACGACAAGCCTTATGAGACGACCGAGGGATGTCTCTCGCTGATCGGGGAGCCTCGCCCGGTGAAGCGTTTCGGCAGTATAAAAGTGCGGTGGCAGAACGAAAGGTTTGAAACGCGGATAAAAACGTTCACCGGACGTTCCGCGCAGATAATCCAGCACGAGATCGACCACTGCTGCGGAGTGCTGATATGATGAACTCACTTCCGCGGAAGTGCGTACAGATAGTACGTCGATATGGCACTTTTATTCTTTCAAATATTGGTTTTAACAATATATAGTTGCCAAAGTAATAAAATACCGCATAGGGAGCGCGAGTTTCCGGCTTTATGGCGGTGCGAATGGGCGGCAAGAGGTTTTTAGAGGTGCCCTAAATATAATACTTATTAAAAGGAGCAAACAGAAATGACGATCAACGAAAAAGAAGGTACGCTCATCATTTCCCTTGACGGCAGGATAGACACCAACAATGCAGCACAGACGGAAAAGGAGATCTTTGACGCGATAGAAAGTTCCGGCACGGATAAAGTGCAGTTCGACGCGGCAAAACTCGAATACATATCCAGTGCGGGACTGCGTGTGCTTCTGAAAGTTCAGAAGACCAGAAAAGAACCGATACCGATATGCAATGTGTCCCGCGATGTTTTCGATATTTTCGAAACCACCGGATTTACCGAGCTGCTCGATGTGAGAAAAGCCATGCGTGAGATCAGCATTGACGGATGTGAGCAGATAGCTTCCGGCGGACAGGGAAAAATATACCGGATAGATGATGAAACTATCATAAAGGTGTTCTGCAATGGCGGTATTATCCCGCTGGATTATGTACAGGAAGAGCTCAATAACGCCAAAGCGGCATTTGTCGCCGGTGTTCCCACGGCAATATCCTTTGATACTGTGAAATGCGGCGAATACTACGGGATCGTTTATGAGATGATAGACTCAAAGACCCTCTCGAAGGCTGTAGCTGACGAGCCCGACAAAATAGAAGCATTTGCTGAGAAATATGCCGCGTTCATTAAGGATTTTCAGTCCATACACTTTCCTGAAGGAAAATTAAAACAGTCAAGGGATATCTACAATCAGAAGATAGAAGCTCTTAGACCATGGATAACTGAGGACGAGCTTGCAGTTATGCACGAGATCGCCGACAGCATACCCATCACCGATACGCTGATACACGGCGACCCACATTCCGGAAATATAATGATCAAGGATGATGAGCTGATGTTCATTGATATGACGGAGGTATGCTACGGACCGAAGCTCCTTGACAACGGCGCAATTTTCAGAGATCTTGTCTCTGCGCCACAAACTACTCCCGAGGCGTGTGAGAAAAGCATGGGACTTCCCGCGCCGCTTGCCGCAAAGCTCGGAAATCTCTTCTTCATGAAATATTACGGCATAACGGATCCCGCAAAGCTCGGAGATTATCTTAAAACAGCAGGACTTGCCTGTGCATTCAATATAGGCGCAAACATCGGAGCCTACGCGGTTACAAATGAAATGGCAAAGCAGAAGCTGCCGGGTGTCGTGGAGAGGATTATCCGCGGGGTCATCATTCCCAATAAGGACACGCTGAAATATCTCATTTCACAGCAGTGACCACAAGGCAAAATGCAGAAGGTGAATAGTCTGCTGCTTTTTGGGGGGGACAGCGGCAATCGGATGTTGCCGACAGAAGAAAACGGATCGACAAAGACCGGATATGTAAATATTATAAACAAGTCTGTAGTACAGCGAAAGGAAGAAACTGATGAACAAAAAGATAACTGCCGCATTACTCACGGTCATTACAGCGGTTTCCGTACTGTCGGGATGCGCTAAGCAGGAACCGGGAGCTGCTCCCGCGGCGCAGATGACCTTCAAGGAAGATGCCGTTATAAGCTATCTCGGACCCGAGGGAACATACACCGAGGAAGCCGCAAGATACTTCTTCTCGGAAAAAGGCAGCTTCATACCGAAAGCAGCCGTAGAAGATGCGATAGAAGATGCCTGTTCGGGAGCTGCCGACTATGCGGTGATACCGCAGGAAAACACTATCGGCGGCGCAGTGACGAATTACGTTGACGCACTTCTTAGCCGCGGTGATGTTTATGTCGTCGGCGAAGTTGTAATACCGATAAGTCAGACGCTCATGGGAATTCCCGGGACCAAGCTGTCCGACATTAAGACCGTGTGCTCCCACGCGCAGGGGATAAAGCAGTCGGAACGGTGGCGCAGAGAAAACCTGCCGGATGCCGTAACGGAAGAAATGGGAAGTACGGCTGCTGCCGCAAAGTACGCGGCGGAACAGCAGGACAAGTCCATAGCCGCAGTTGCCGCGCCGGGAGCCGCGAAGCTCTACGGGCTTGAAGTCCTTGCCGAAAACGTCCAGATCACCGACACCAACAAGACACGGTTCTATGTCCTGTCCTCCGAACGCGTCGAGGGCGGCACTAACGCGGTATTTGCGGCGACCTGCGAAGCGAATATGGCGGACGATATCATGATCGCGATACACGATGCGGGTCTGGAGCTCGTAGCGATACACGACCGCCCGGAGGGCAGTATGCTCGGAAAGTACAACTACATCATAGAAGTCGAGGCTGCCGGCGGTATTACCGAGAAGCAGATAAACAAGGTCTGCGAAAACAAAAATGTCAGGTTTTACGGCAGTTTCAATGCCGTCTCAAAATAACCCCTCCGAATTCTGACCGCACTTGCAAAAAAACTCATGATATGAACATATGGGAACCTCTGAATACCCTATTTGAGAGGTACCCATATAACAAAAAATA
>CAMHBE010000162.1 GCA_946183095.1 uncultured Clostridia bacterium
ACGCGCCGCTGCGCCAACTTTATTGACACGCAGGGGGGGAAGCCATGTGCTTCCCTTTTTTGCTGTCACGAACAATTATACATTATAGACAGCACCGATGTCAAGAGTTTTCGTATATCCGACACCCCGTATGACAATTTTACAGCACCCGTTCAAAAACACTTGCAATAATACAGAATATGTGATATAATAAAGTATTATATACTGGATAGATATATCCGCTACAGAAATAAGATAAAACAGGAGGTATGATATGGCGTCACATTACCCATTCTCAAAAGTGACCCCGCAGCTCGAAGACCTTGCGTCTTTATGCATCGGGAGCAGCAATATCGCCCCCGAGCTTTACCTCGAACACAATGTATATTGCGGTCTGCGCGATCTGAATGGTAAGGGAGTTCTCACGGGGCTGACGGAAATCTGCGACATAGTTTCAAAAAAAGAGGTGAACGGAGAACTCGTTCCGTGTGAGGGAGAACTGTACTACCGGGGCTACAACGTTCGTGACCTGATAAAAGGCTTCGTGAACGACAAGCGGTTCGGATTTGAGGAAACGACCTATCTGCTGCTGTTCGGGGAACTCCCCGACAAGGAGCAGCTCGATACCTTCACAAAGCTGATCGGTAACTACCGCAGGCTGCCGTCATCATTCGTCCGCGATATCGTGCTGAAATCCCCGAGCGGGGATCTGATGAATACTATCGCCCGCAGCGTCCTTTCGCTGTACGCTTATGACGACCAGCCCAACGACCTTTCGATACCGAACGTTCTGCGGCAGTCACTTGAACTTATCGCACTTTTCCCGATGCTGATAGTTTACAGCTATCAGGCGAAAAAATACTACATCGACGGCGACGGGCTGGTCATCCACCGCCCGAAGAAAAATCTTTCAGCTGCCGAAAATATACTGTATCTGCTTCGTGAGGATTCCCGCTACACCGAGCTTGAAGCGCGCGTTCTCGACGTTTCGCTGGTGCTGCACGCCGAACACGGCGGCGGCAACAACTCGTCCTTCACGACCCACGTCGTAACATCTTCCGGTACGGACACCTACTCTGCGATAACTGCCGCGCTGTGCTCACTGAAAGGACCCAAGCACGGCGGCGCGAACCTGAAAGTCATGGGGATGTTCGAGGAACTGAAACAGACCGTGAAGGACTGGACAGACGACAGCGAGATAACCGCCTACCTGCAAAAGCTGCTCGACAAGGAAGCGTTCGACAGGAGCGGTCTTATATACGGCATGGGACACGCGGTGTATTCCATTTCCGACCCGAGAGCGCAGATCTTCAAGCGCTACGTTGAGAAGCTTGCGGCCGAGAAGCAGATGGAACGCGAGTACGACCTTTACGCAAGGGTCGAGCGTCTTGCCGCCGAACTTATCTCAAAAAAGCGCCGCATTTATAAAGGTGTCAGCGCTAACATCGACTTTTACAGCGGCTTCTGCTACTCGATGCTGGGTCTGCCGCTTGAACTGTACACTCCGCTGTTTGCGGCGGCGCGGATATCTGGCTGGTCGGCTCACCGCATAGAGGAGCTTGTCAACGGAAAGAAGATAATCCGTCCCTCTTACCTGAACGTCCGCCCGCGCGCGGAGTATGTACCGCTGAATGACAGATAAAGGAACGCTGTAAGCGCAGCCCGCACTACCGGAAAACTACAGCAAAGGAGGTGTGTGTCACGGATATCGAGGAACAGCTTTCGGATATCGGCGATTTCAGTAACTGGATAGAAATAACGCCCATAGAGCTCGGCTCATCCGGCGAAAACAAATACCATATCCTGCGCAGCAACGGTGTCGAGCTGATACTGCGCACGTCCGCTATCGAGCACTACAAGCGCCACTGCGAAAGCGCCATGTTCTCGCAGTATATACATGACAAGCTCGGTCTGAACATGAACCTCCCCATAGAGGTCGCCGCCTGCTGCCACGATACGCTCGCTTACACCCTCTATACATGGGTGGACGGAGTTGACGCGAACGAGCGCATCCGTAACCTTCACACCCCCGAACAGGCAGTATTCGGCGAAAAGGCAGGTGTGCTGCTGAAAAAGATACACAGTGTGAAGGCTCCCTCAAACATCCTGCCGTGGAGCACATACTTCTGTCTGCGTCTGGACGAGATGATCGGACGTTTCCGCTATATGCAGGTGACGTTCCGCGGCGACAGGCAGACCGTCAACTTCATAGAAAACAACCGCTCACTGCTGCGCGACCGACGACAGACCGCACTGCACGGGGATTTTCACTCCGGAAACCTCGTTCTTACCAAAGATGACGAATACGGCGTGATCGACTTCGGGCGGTGGTGCTGGGGCGACCCGTATATGGATTTCCAGTGCATCCGCCGTTCCTGCGGCGCGCCGTTCTCACGCGGTCAGATAAACGGGTATTTCGGTGGCAGCATCCCCTCAGACTTCTTCGCGCTCATGGCGCTGTACACAGCCGCCGATACGCTCCGCAGGATATGCGACGCTTACCGCATCGGAAGAGCTGCGCTCGACGAAGCCGTGAGCATGGCGGAAAAGACCGCGCGGGAATACAACAACTACGAGAGCCTTATACCTTCGTGGTATTAAAAACCACTGTCTGCAACCTGATAGACATAAACGCAGACCTTTCTTTTTCGCTCAGGTTGTGAACAGTGTCAAAAAACCGATAAACAAAGGCAGAAAAATGAAAAACATAATCCTGACGGGAATGCCCGGCTGCGGAAAAAGCACAGTCGGAGTAGTCCTAGCAAAAACGCTCGGTATGCGGTTCATCGATACCGACCTTATAATACAGCAGGCGCAGCATGATGTATTGCAGCACCTCATAGAGAGATACGGCGTGAAGCGTTTCGAGGAAATGGAGGAAGAAGCCCTGCTGTCGGTAATGGACACCGACGACACGGTGATAGCGACCGGCGGCAGTGCCATATTCTGCGAACGGGGAATGAACTTTCTCCGGCAGACCGGTGTGTGCGTGTATCTCGAAGTCTCCTGCGACGAGCTGAAACGCCGTCTGTCAAATATAAGGACGCGCGGTATCGCCGCAGCAAAGGGCATGACGATAGAGGATATCTTCGCCGAAAGAAGCCCGTATTACGAGAAGTACGCCGATATCCGCATAGACGCGACAAAGCTGCATATCGAGGAAATAACCGAGATAATAGCGGAAAAAATGGGTGCCGGCAATGGAATATAAGTATCGTCACGAGATAAAGTACCGCATAAACGGCGGGACTTACCACATACTGCGGCAGCGTCTGCGCGCGGTGATGAAGCCCGACCTGCACGCCGACAAGGGGATCTACCGCGTAACGAGCCTGTACTTCGACAACATCTACCGCACCGCCTATTTCGACAAGGTGAACGGAGCCCTCGACCGCAAGAAATACCGCATACGGGTATATGACCTCGGCAAAGATGTCATCAACCTCGAAGAAAAGGTGAAGCACGACAATGTGGGGTACAAGAAAAGCTCGCGGCTCACATTCGGCGAGTACGAGCGCATCGCGGCGGGTGACTGCGGATTTCTTGCCGAAGAACGTTTCGCGGACGGCGCGGGAGGCGACTTCTTCGCGTCAAGCTCCGCAGCGCTGCTCTCACCCGCGATAATCGTTGACTACATACGCGAACCTTATGTGTGCGCCGCCGGCAATGTCCGCATCACCTTCGACATGAAGATATCCGCCTGCACTAACAGCGTAGACCTGTTCGGCGCACACAACATATACGAATCGGTCATGCCCGACAACGACATAGTGCTCGAAGTCAAGTACGACAGCTATATGCCGGAGTACATCATGCAGCTCCTGACGGGTATCTCCGCCGCGCAGGAATCCGTTTCAAAATTCATACTTTGCAGTGACAGACTGCTAAACCGATCCATGGAGGCAAATTACAATGGAACTTAAACTCATGAGCATCATCGACGAGACAATAGCGCTGTTCGGCGACGATCTGAAATTCTCCGCGCTCACCCCCGCAAACATCATCGCGGCAATGCTCTCGTCGCTCCTGTGCGGCGTTATCATCTACCTCGTTTACCGGTTCTGCTACCGCGGCGTGGTGTACAGCGACAACTTCAACATCCTGCTTGTGATGATAACCTCGATAACCGGCTTCATCATCATGACGATAAGCTCGAACGTCGTGCTCTCACTGGGTATGGTGGGTGCGCTGTCTATCGTGCGTTTCCGCTCGGCTATAAAAGACCCGCTGGATATAGGGTTTTTGTTCTGGTCGATAGCCGCCGGTATCACCGCCGGTGCGGGTCTGTACTTTGTCGCGGTTCTCGGCACGGTCATCATCTCAATCATCTACATAGTTTTCTCGATGCTCAAAAAGACAAAGCGAAATTACCTGCTTATCGTGCATTACACCGACGCGGCGGAGGACAACATTGACGCTGTGCTCGGCGGTATGAAGTACCGTCTCAAAAACAAGACAAAGACCGGAGAAACGAATGAGATCACCATAGAGATAAAGGTGAAGAACAACGATACCTCCGGTCTTTCCCGCTTCAAGGGCATTGAGGGCGTGACGTCCGTTACCCTGCTCGAATACAACGGAGAATACATGAATTGACAGAATTTATCTTTGCACAAATATTGACATACAGAAAAAAATGTGCTATAATTTATTAAAATAGTCTGCATAATAATTGCAGTACAGTCAGGAGGGTCATATATGAGATTTCCAAACGCCTATGAAGGCATCAAAAAGATCGTGGCTGCCGAGGCGCTCCAGATCGTCAGCGCAGGACTTTTGCTGATAATAGCGATTCTCGGCATGAGCACACTTGCAGGCGCAACAGCCGCTGCAGCCGGTTCGGAAGCCGGAGCTGTAGGAGCTGTGGCAGGCGGTATCGGTGTGCTTATCTGCACAATAGCAGTTGCTGTACTCAGCGTTATTGCTGAGATATTCACACTTATCGGTCTGAAAAAAGCATCTGCCGATGAGTCGCCCAACTTCAACTACGCTTTCATCTTCGCTATAGTTGCACTTGTAGGAAGCTTTCTGACAAGTATCCCTGCTATAGGTTCGATCGTAAGGACTGTAGTGAATGTTGCAACGATACTCACCTTTGTTTACACCATTATGGGTATTGATTCGCTTGCAAAGGCTCTGAACAATACCGAAGTATCCAACATGAGCATGATTATCATTATAATAGAAATAGTTCAGCTCGTGCTTGCTTCTGTCGCAAACTTCACCGGCGGCGTTCTCGCAATAATTTCATCTATCGTAACAATCATCGGCTATATCGTATATCTCGTTTACCTTACAAAGGCAAAGAATATGCTCCAGGACAGCTGAAAACTTAACGCGGAATAAAAGATCCTCTGTGGCTTCACGGCGACAGGGGGTTTTTTTTGCAAGAAAAAGAGCCGT
>CAMHBE010000163.1 GCA_946183095.1 uncultured Clostridia bacterium
GCTGGAGCTGCTGCATCTGCATCTGCTGCTGAGCCTGCTGCTGTGCCTGTTGTTCGGCAAGGCGCTTTTTCTTATTGCTGCTCGAAACGGCTATTATGATTATTACGATAATGATGATAAGCAGAAGCGCTCCGCCCGCCGCAAGAATTATCCAGAGCGGGATACCCTTCTGTACGGGACCGAGAACGTAGGGTATGTTGTTCCTGTCAAGGATGCCTTTGAGCTCAACGGCGTTTATGGCATAGGTGATGGTGTTCATGTCCTCATTCCATACCGAGCCGCGGCAGATGCCGACAACATCTCCGTTGTCATTGATGAGCGGACCGCCGGAGTTGCCGCCGGATATATCGGTATCGGTCTGGACGACCTTAACGCCGGAACCCGTAACGGTGGTAAGACGGCTGACGGCACCCTTTGTGATAGTCGAGTCGTTCTCGCCTTTAAGGCTGGTGGGGTTGTAGAACTGGTTGTCGGCAAGTCCCGGGAAGCCTACCGCATACACGGACTTGCCCGCGATGCTGTCATCGGGTATCTCCAGAGGCAGAGCGGAACGGCTGCCGGTAGGTTCGTCAAGACGCAGCACGGCAAGATCCTTTACATTGTCAAAGTCAACAACGCTTGCCTGTATGAAGCTGCTCGCATCGAAGTAAACCTTTATCCTTGTTCGTGCAACGAAGCTGCTGTCCAGATTCATCTTATAGATGTTGTCATCCACATGGATGTGACTGTCGCTGTCAACGACCATGGAAACGCGCTCGCCCTTGCCGCCGTTGATGTATTCCTCTACAACGTGGTGGTTGGTAATGAGGTATTCGGGATTTTTTTCAAGGTCGCCGATAAAGAAGCCGGTACCCGAAAACATACCGACCCATTCGCCGATATCGTTCTCTATGCCTACCTCAAGGTAAACAACGGAATGACGCGTCGTGCTTATGTCTGCCTCGGCATGAGCCGGTACAACGAACAGTGCGGCTGCAAGGCAGAACGCCATGAATACGGCAGCCAGTCTGAGTTTTACAGAAATCGATCTCATAATGTTGTTCTCCTGATATGTTGTGTTCGCCGTCAGTCTATCCAGACAGCGGCGGCTGTATTGTTGTCACAATCCGCGGGAGCCCTACTGTCGTGCAGTTCCCGCATCTGAGCGAGCCATTCTTCGGGGGTGGACGCGATAGCAAGGAGCATACTCATCTCTTTTTCGAGGACGTACTCCCAGAACCCGTCCGAGCACAGCAGGAACGCCTTTGCTCCCTCCCCGACGGTCAGTATGCCCGTCTCCGCTTCGGATGCGCCGGACTGACCGAGCGCACGCAGTATGCGGTTGCGGTCGGCGTGGAAGCGTATCTGTTCGGGGGCTATCTGCCCGAGCATCACCGCTATCTGTGAAGCGCTGTGATCCTTTGACTGCCACGACAGCTCCACGCCGTTGAAACTGTACAGTCTCGAATCCCCCGCGTAAGCGTAGCATACGTTCCCGGGAGTATATGACAGCACGGCTATCGTGGTCTTCATCTTGCAGTCGGCGGTCTGCATCGCCAGCACTTCCCTGTGTGCCGCGTCGCAGAGTACGGCAAGGTCATCGGGCGACGCGCCCGGTCTCCAGCCTTCGCTTATCATGGCGGCAGCCTTCTGCGATGCCCTGTCGCCTCCGCCGTAGCCTCCCAGCCCGTCCGCGAGTATCGCGCACACACAGTCGTTTTCCGTGCGGATGAGCACAGTGTCTTCATTGCACATTCTGCCGCCTGTATCGGAATAGCTTGCGTATTGGATCATCTTATCCTCCGTACATCACTGTGACACAATGACACAGTGTCACAGTGCCGCTTCGTCACATAGTCACTTCGTCACACGCCGTAACCGATTATGACTGCGGTGTAGTTATCCTGATTAGAGTAGTTCTTTGCAGCGACAGCCGCGTGTATCGCTTCCGCCGCCTGTTCGGAAGTTCCCGCAAGAGCTGCGGTGAGTTCCTCTTCGGTCAGCGCGTTGTAAACGCCGTCGCTCATGAGTATGACCTTGTCGCCCTGCACGAGCTTCACGGGAGAAGCCGGCATATCCAGCGCGGATATCTCGCCTTTTCCGAGGAAGTTCACAAGTCCGCTGCCTTTGGGGTCGGTAAGCGCGTCGCCGACTGTGATATCGCCGTTCACGCTGCGGACGAGCTGCTTGTTTTCGTATGTATGCTCACGGTTGAGCTGCATCAGAATACCGTTCCTGTAGAGCGATATCCTGCTGTCACCGACGCTCAGGAAGTTGAACTCCTCACCACGGAAATATCCCATTACAATGGTGGTACCGCTCTTGCGGTAATTTTCCTCGCCGAGAGCCTCGTTCACGTCGGTCTCCGCCTGTCTGAGCAGTGTTATGAGCAGTTCCTTCGACGTAAATCTGCCCTGCGTCATGAGGAACGTGTTCAGAACGGAGCGTGTTGCCGCGGCGCTCACTCTGCCGCCGTCTTCGAGACCTCCCATTCCGTCCGCGACCACAGCCAGCAGTCCGTATTCGGGAACGAGCTCAACATTTGAGATACCGAAGGAATCCTGCTGTTCGCCCCTTGCGCCCTGTTCGTGTACCTTGCCGACCCTGTATATGCTCGGCGGCGCCGCGGGCATCTGCTGCATCATCCCGGGCATATTCATCATACCGGGAGCCTGCGTCTGCATACCGGGCTGCGGCGGCACCTGCAACGTTATCGGCGTATATGCGGGGCGTTTTCCCTTCACAGACTTGACGATCAGCAGAACGATAAGTCCGAGTATCAGCGCGCCCATTACGATGATAATGGTGATCAGCAGTCCGCTCGTACCGCTGTCTGCCGGAGCGGCAGCCGGAGCGGCAGCCGGTGCGTCGGCAGTTGTGATCTCTTCGGTCTTCGGCTCCTCATTTACGGGTTCCTCGGCACTCGCTTCGGGGTTTACTTCTTCATCGCCCTCGCTGTCTTCACCTTTTTCGCCTTTTTCGCTGTCTTCGCCTTTTTCTCCGTCCTCGCCGCCTTCTGCGTTTTCTTCATTGTCCGCGGCATCATCGCCTTTGTCGCTGCCCTCCGTATTTTCATCTTCACCTTCGGAAGCGCTGTCGGCATCTCCTTCGCCGTCACTGCCGCCGTCGCCTTCCGCATCATCGGGCGCCGCATCACCTTCGCCGGTGGTATCTTCATCCGACCCGGGAGCCTGTTCATCTTCCTGCGGTTCTTCTTCCTTTTCCGTCTTCCCGGACTTGCTGACATCCACGATCGGTAACCAAGAAGCGCCGTTGGACGAAGTGACCGACTGAGAAGGAGCCTGATCCGCGCCGCCCGGAGGCGGGTCATCCGCTGCTGCCGAAGCACCGTCTGCACTTCCGGCGCAGTACGCTTCTGTGACATCTCCGGAAAGCAGGAACGTGTCGATACTAATAATATCAGCCATTTACAAGTCCCTCTTTCCAGCTGAACCTCTTGCCGCAGAACGGAATGAATACCAGCTCGGTCTTGCCTATCTTTATAAGGTCATACGGGTGCAGCTCCACCGCTTCGCCTATGACGGGCTTGTGGTTCACGGAGAGCACGTTCTTGCCGGAATCGTGGCTTATGTAGAACGACCTGTTGTCCGCGTCATACACTATCGTGGAATCTTTCTCGCCGGAAATGGAGTTATCGCCGGTGATGACGATATCGCCCTTCTTGCGCCCGATGCTGTTATAGCCGGTGTGTATCCTGAAATCCTTTCCGGCGCAGTCGCCCTCGCCGATGACAACGACCCAGCCGACAACGGGAGAACCATTGCCCTTTGCCACACCCTCGTCAACGTATATAGTCTCGCTCATTACGCGCCCGGAAGAACTGCCGTCGGGAGCTATCGTGGGGCTGAAACCTCCCGCAGAGGGCATTGACGGGTCAAGGGTGGGCGTGAAGCTGCCCGCCTGTCCGGGAGCGGAATAGGGGTCTATCGTAGCGCTGAAATTGCCATGACCCGCACCCGCGGCAGGATCCACAGTGTGTGAAAAGCTGCCGTAACCCTGCTGCGGCTGCGGTGCGGCGGCATATCCCGCGAACGATCCGGACTGCTGTGCGGTGCCGCTGCAATACGGACAGGATGTAAAGCTGAATACATCGTAGAACTGATTGCATCTTTCGCATCTTACGATCTTCTGATTGATCTCTGCCATAATAACGATCCTTTCATCTGTCAGGCTGCGGTTTTATGCTTTGACGCGTAAAACCGGGAGCCGGATAAAGCCTAAAAAGCTACAAAAAAATTATACCATTATAACCAGTCAAAGTCAATAACAATTTTATCGATTTAGTAACTATCCATATATTTTATCGGCTTTTGTTGTATTATTTGCCACTAAAAGCAATTGTGCCGCATTTTATACAATAAGTATAGAACCATACTTTCCTGAAAACCGCAGAGCAGCATAAATCCCCCACCTTTTTTGCGGCAGGGGACTATACATTGCTATATAACTTTTGGTATTATTTCTTGATAACGGCAACCTTGACATCTCCGAAAGAGAAGCTGAGATCGACGCAGATACCGTCTTCGCCTATGTTCATCATAAGGTTATCCACAGGAGTCTGCGGTGTGAGCTCAAGCTCGATGCCGCGCTCATTTGACATATTCACGGCGAACAGACCGTTTTGCAGGTTGAGCAGTTCTCCCACACACGCTTTCGTGTAGCTGTCCGCTTCCACGAGGTTCTCGCCCGCGTATCTTGCGGCAATGCCGATAAATCCGCGTTCCTTGCCGCCGATAGCGACAGATGCGGAAATGGGGCCGTCAATATCCTGTGTACAGGCGTATCTCATGGAGATCGTGGTATTTCTCGAAACGCCCGCTAATGTGAAATCGTCGCCGAGGAACCGTATGAGATTGCGTATGAGCAGCAGCATATACTGCGCGAAGAAATCGCTGTCCGGCATACCGTCTATGCCGAGTATCCGCACCATTTCCTTCTCCATGCGCTCTTCTTCGTTCTCGCCCTCTATGAGCGAGGAACGGCGCTTGTAGTCGTTGAGCGCATCCTCGAACTGCTGATTTGTGATAAATCCGAAATCAATGAGAGCCTGTCCGAGCACAAGGTTTGAATTTTTCTGTCTTGCGAGAAGCTCAAAGGTCTGTTCCTCGGTAAGAAATCCCTTTTCCACCGCTATATCGCCGAATCGCTTATCCACGGTATGCTGTGTCTCAAAGACCTCATCCACCTGCGCCGCGTTCATATATCCCGCGTCTATGGCGATAGCGCCGAGCTTCGGCTTGATGCGGGACATAGCGGTAAGAGCGGCATGGAGCTCATCGACATCTATTATCTTGTTGTTGAGCAGATAATGCCCGAAAAGCTGGGTATACATAGTGTTCCTCCCTTATCAGTCCTTCAACATCA
>CAMHBE010000164.1 GCA_946183095.1 uncultured Clostridia bacterium
AGCTCCACCTCACCCGCTAATCGGGGAGATCGCGCTGCACCGAAATGATATTGAAAGATAATAAGTTTTTTGACAGACAGAGTACCCCGCGATCAGCGGGGTATATTTCGATAAAACAGAAATGAGGTCAATACAATGATAAAACTGAAAAGATCGGACTATGAAAAAATGCTTGAACACGCAAAAAAGGAGGCTCCCATAGAAGCCTGCGGGCTTATAGCGGGACTCATCAACGGTGAAGATAAGATCATCGAAAAGGTGTATATCCTCACCAACACAGATCATGCGGAGGAGCATTTCACGCTCGACCCGAAAGAGCAGCTCGCCGCTATAAAGGATATGCGTGCAAACGGGCTCGAACAGCTCGGGAACTGGCATTCTCACCCGGTTTCGCCCTCACGCCCCTCCGATGAAGATAAGCGGCTCGCATACGACAGCACAGCGAGTTATATGATACTCTCGCTGATGAATGACACGCCTGTTCTGAACTCGTTCCATGTAGAAAACAACGAAGCTTCAAAAGAAGAACTTACCATTGTGTGATAACACGGCGATAATATGGCTTTCAGTCCTTTCCCCTCACACCGGCGGGGGAAAGGACTATTTATTTCAGCGTTTCCCGATAATTGCGGTATTTGATCGCGGCGGTATTGTTGTTTGCAAAGAAATGCCCCGTAAGATATAACTCACGGGGCATTTCTTTTTTCTGAAATACTTAATTCTGTTTTACCACTCCGCCTTCGACAACGAGACTGTTTTCGTAGTCAAGACCGTATGTGTCAACGAGAGTTGCTTCATAATCGGCGTGGAAGAAGTTTTCGGTGCCGAGAGCCTTGATCTCGTCATTGAGCCAGTTCAGGAGCGTTTCGTTGCCCTTTGAAACTGCCGGTGCTATAGTGTCCTGCGAACCGAGTTCGGGGATACCCACCGTGTAGCCGGGGTTCTGGAGAGAGAACGCTATGACCTCGGTATTGTCGTTTGCCCATGCAACGCCGCTGCCGTTCTCAAAAGCATTCTTCGCGTTCGCGTAAGTATCGTACTTCTGGAGCTTGATGTCGGGGTTGTTGGCTGCAAGATAAGTCTCGGCGGTCGTGCCGGAGATAACGATGACCTGATCGTTTTCGCCGATATCGTCAAGGCTTGTGATAACGCGGCTGTCGGGAGATACCACACCGAGTGCGACATTCATGTAGGGAAGCGCGAAATCCACCTTCTGCGCGCGTTCTTCGGTCACTGTGAAGTTTGCGAGGACGATATCGACCTTGCCTGTTTCGAGATATTCAACACGGCTGGCAGCTTCTGTGCTGACGTAGTTGATGTTCACGCCGAGGTCTTTGCCTATGCGCTCGGCGAAGTAAACGTCATAGCCCTGATATTCGCCGTTCTCGTCAACGTAGCCGAAGGGGTTCTTGTCGGAGAACACCCCGATGTTCACGGTACCGCTTGCCTTGATCTCGTCGAGTGTGCGGTAAACGACCTTTGTGTCTGCGGAACCTGCGCCGGTGGTCGTTGCGGTAGCGCCGTCATTGCCTGCGGATGCTGTCGTGGAGCAGGATGCTATACCTGCGATGCCTAGTGTGAGCAGTAAGCCTGCCGCGATGGTTTTAAATCTTGTTTTCATAATGAATACTTCCTTTCGTTCTATTTTATCGGGCACCGGATCATTGTTTATTGCCCGCATAAAACTTATTTTCTGACACTTTCGTATGTGAATGTTTCGAGGAACTGCCGTGCGCGCTGTGTGTCGGGTTCAGTGAAAAAGCGCTCCGGCGGGTTTTCCTCAACTATGCTGCCGCCGTCTATCATTATGACACGGTCGGCTATTGCTTTTGCAAACTGCATCTCGTGCGTGACTATCATCATCGTGCGCTCCTGTCTTGCAAGATCGAGGATAACTTCGAGGACTTCCCGCACCATTTCCGGGTCGAGAGCCGCAGTCACCTCGTCGAACAGCAGCAGTTCCGGGTGCATTATCAGTGCCCGGACGATCGCTGCGCGCTGCTTCTGACCGCCCGACAGTTCGCGCGGAAAACTCTTTTCCTTGCCGGACAGCCCCACGCGTTTCAGCAGTTCGCGGGCTTCTTCTTCCGCATCCGCTCTTGTGCGTTTGTGTACCTTGCGGGGAGCGAGTGTGATGTTGTCGAGCACGTTCAGGTGCGGGAACAGGTCGTAACTCTGGAATACCATGCCCACCTTGCTCATGTCAGCGCCCTTGCCGATCATCCCGCCGTCGATAAGTATCTCGCCGCCCTGGATGTCTTCAAGAGCGTTGATACATCGAAGCAGTGTGCTCTTGCCGCAGCCGGAGGGTCCGAGTATCACTACGACTTCGCCTTTGTTTACCGTGATGTTTATATCATTCAGGATAACGGTGTCGCCGAAACGCTTTGTGAGATGCTTTATTTCAAGTAACCCTGACATTTCAGATCAGCTCCATTTCCTTTCAAGATGTCTTGCCAGCAGGCTCGGTATAAAGCAAGCCGCGAAATACAGTACGAATACGAACAGATAAACTCCGAACGCAGCGTCGGGTGCTGTCATGCGGTTTGCTTCGATAATCTGCTGGGCGACTTTGAGCACTTCCACAACACCGATCATCAGAACGAGCGACGTTGTCTTTATCATTCGCGTTATAAGATTTATCGAGAGCGGTATCAGCCGCCGTATCGTCTGCGGTATTATTATGTATATCTTTGTCTGCCAGGGCGTGAACCCGAGAGACTGCGCGCTTTCGTACTGGTGCTTCGGTATCGCCGCGAGCGAACCGCGCACAAGGTCGCTCATCTCCGCGGATCCCCACATAGAGAATACTATCACAGAGGAGACCTCACCGGATAAGTCCCAGCCCCACACCTTCGTTGTTCCGAAGAACACAAGGAACAGCAGTACGAGCTGCGGCATGATCCGGATAAAGTCGAGATATACGCGAAGTATGGCTTTGATGACCGGATTTTTCCCCGCCATGAGCACTCCGAGAAGTATTCCGAGCGGTATGCTTATCAGCACGGCGGCAAGACTTATCTGAAGGGCTGTTCCGAGACCTCCGAGCAGCCGCAAAAAGTTCTTGCCCTTGAATATGACTTCAATTCCCCACATCCGGCACTACCTCTTTCCGTGCATTTTCACTTACCTGTCGTTTCACTGTGGTTTTGCGGCTTTGTCTGACGGAATTGTTACCAAGCTTGTGTTCGAGGAAAGTCCCGAACAGAGATATCGGCAGCAGTATTATCAGATATAACACAACGAGCAGGAACAGACTTTCCGTGGTGTTGTAGTACAGTCCGATAAGGTCTTTTGCCGTGAACATGAGATCCATGAGACTCACTGCCGAGAATACGCTCGTTTCTTTCATCAGGAATATCACGTTCGCTGTGAACGGAGGGATGCTTGTCGCTACCGCCTGCGGGAGTATCACATAGAAAAATGTCTGCGTTCCGGTAAGACCGAGGGACTTTGCGCTTTCGGCGTGTATCTTGTCAACCGCATCAAGACCGCTCCTGAACGCTTCCGCCATGTAGCTCCCGCCGAGGAACGCCAGTCCCGCTATCCCACAGATCGCCGGGTCGGTCTTTATCCCGACCTTCGGCAGTCCGTAGTATATGAAGAAAAGCTGTATGAGCAGGGGAGTGTTGCGGGATATCTCGATGTAGATGCGCACTATCTGCCTTGCCACCGGTATCCGGTAATACTGCACCAGCGAGCATATAAGTCCTATGACCACCGATATCGCTATACCTGCGGTTCCGAGCACTATCGTCAGCAGGGCGGCTTCACCGAAAAGCGGTAGATATTCCTGTAAGATCTGAATGTCCATAATTACCTACAAAACATAGTTGAATGATATGAATTACTTTCATGTGCATATAATACTACAATTCACCTACTTTGTCAATAGGCATTGAACGTTTTTGTAGATTTATACAAACACTGTCTTGATCGCTCAAAGATTTTATACATAAAGCATAGTAATTATGTAGGATATCTTCAAGCGAAAATGCACGGGTCAGAAGTGCTTCCGTTATGCAAAAAAAGAACGCCCACCCTGTATCGGCAGGGCGAGCGTACTATTGTCACACTGTCTGTTCACCGCACACAAGATGCAGGATATCGGGCGGCTCGGCGGCAATGAACGTGGCTCCCGCGGCTTGCAGTTCCGCGATGTTCCCGTAACCGTAGAGAACGCCTATCGAGTCCAGCCCGTTCTCTTTTGCGCCGAGGATATCATGTTTCCTGTCGCCCACCATTACCGCTTCCGATAACGACGCAACACCGCATTGCTCCAGCGCATACTTTATGATATCAGCCTTCCTGTTCCTTCTGTCGTCCATTGTTGCACCCGCAACATAATGAAAATGCCCGAAAAGCCCGAAATGTTTCAGGATGCGCACGGCGAACTCTTCGGGCTTTGATGTGGCTGTAATGAGCGTTTTCCCGCTGTCATTCAGCTTTTTCAGCAGTTCCGGGATGCCGTCGTACACAGAGTTCTCAAATATCCCGGTATCTTTGAAGTATTCACGGTAATATGTTACCGCAAGCTCGCACTGTTCGGGTGTGAAGCCATAGAACATCTCAAACGATTCTTTCAGCGGCGGTCCTATGAATTTATAAAGTGATGCTCTGTCGGTCACATTGATACCGAATTTTTTCAGCGCGTGCATCACGGAGTTTGTTATGCCGAGTCCGGGATCCGTCAGTGTTCCGTCAAGGTCGAAAAGTATGTATCTGTACATGGTATGCTCCTTGCCGCGGTTTCAGTCCTCAAACGTGATATGAGACAGCACATCGTCCGACAGTTTTTGCAGACCTTCACTGTCTGTTCTGCGGACTATGAAAATGACCGCGTAGAATGCGCCCTTGTGTTTTATCGAATAGACTTCGGCTTTCATAGGGACATTTTCGTGTATGGTATTGTACTCGAAACTCATGCCGGGGCAGCTCACACCGCTTATTTCCTTTGACAGCTCGCCTGTTTTGGCATAGTTTCGCAGACGTTTTGAAAATCCCGCGTCGTAGTTTTTGATGATATCCTTGGCGCTGATCATCATTGAAATGAGCAGTTTTTTCGGTACGAACCCGACATTTATCATTGCATTGTCTTGTGTACGGTAAAAGCCGACGAGGTTTTCCGTTGTGGAGTAGTGCTTTCTCAGTTCCTCTTCGGTCATGGGTGCAAAGTCGTCGGGGATCTGTATGCCGAACACCTTGTTTATTATCTCTGTTCTCATATTTTTCTTCCTTTCACATAGGTGATTTATATTATAATAACACGTTTTCGCATTATTTTCAATAGATTTTGTTGAATTTTGCCGCCGAGGGTGATATAAGGGCACCTCTAAAAACCTCTTGCCGCCCATTCATATCGAC
>CAMHBE010000165.1 GCA_946183095.1 uncultured Clostridia bacterium
TATCTCAAGTATCTTGTCGAATTTGTCGCTGATAGTGTCGTAGCGGTAAACGCTGTGATTCGTTGAGATATACAGGTCGCTTTCATATCCGAAGGAATACTTCGGGTATTCCTCATCGGGGAAGGGGACTTTTTCCGCGTCACCCGAGGGAGTTATGCGTATAACTGCGTGCTGGAGCAGGTCGGTGAAATACCAGTTCCCGTTGATATAGTTCATTGCCGATATGCACAGGTATTCATCGTTCTTATCCGAGAAGAACATATCATCGAATGTTCCGGACTTTCCGGACTCGGGAGCTTCAAAGAGATAATCGGGATTTACCGAATATGATACATCCCAGTCATAATGACCGAGCTCTTTTATCTCTTCATCGCTTTTCAGAAAGTAGTAATGTGTGACCGCGCCGATATCCCAAGGGTCTTCGGTAGGGTCAATAAATTCGGTGTAACCGCTCTCATAGCGCGGGTCATCCCATGTCGGGTCGGCGTGATACCACTCGCCGCCGATCTTTACCATAACCCATTCATGGTTCATAGGCTCGCTCACGACGGTCACTGCCGGAACACCCGAGTCGTTGAGCAGCAGTGCATACAGCTTTGCATACCCCGAACATACGCCGTAACCGTCACGCAGCAGTCCCGTCACGACATGAGCGTCGTCGTGATACAGATCCCCGCCGCTGCTGTCGGTCCCCACCGGGTCGGGATAATCCGCGCAAAGTATTACGAAATCATACAATATCAGCGCTTTCTCAATGTCGGTCATTTTGCGGGACACGAGCGACTGCGCGGTGCGGTATCTTGCGGCAATCAGGTCTTTATCCTTGTTTATGCGCTCCATATCGCATTTTCCGTCGCTGCCTATGTATTTTTCGGGGTATTCGATCCTCACGCCGGTGAAATTGCCGCCGACATTGCCTTCTATCACGATATTGACATAAGTTTCGCTGTACTTGCCGAACATGAAGCTCGCGTTATCCCCGTTGTTGATAGTAAATGCGGTGAACAGCTCATTGAAGGCGGTACCGTCGCTGCCGTTATAGATGCCGTATTCCGACAGCGACATATAAGTCTCGCCGTTCTTTATGGTCTTACGGTAAGCGTCAAGCACCTTGTTCAGTGTTTTGGTAGGTATCACCGTGTCACCGTAAACGGCACCCGCGCCGGTACATAACAGCGACATTGCCATTAACACGGTAAGAATGACAGATAATATCTTTTTCATATTCACTCCCGGAAAGTGCGGTCACTTCATCAGCAGTACCATTACAGCTTTCTGTGCATGAAGTCTGTTCTCGGCTTCTTCAAATATTTCGTTTGCGTGGGCTTCAAAGACCTTCTCGGTGATCTCTTCCTCTCTGTGTGCGGGCAGGCAGTGCTGTACCATAGCGTCGGGCTTTGCGGCTGCCATGAATGCGATCTTCCTCTTCTCGGCTTCACCCTCCTGACCCATGGATGCCCACACGTCGGTATAGATGACATCGGCGTTTTCGGCAGCCCTGACAGGATCGTTCACAAGCTCGAACTTGTCGCCGTATGTCTTTGCAAAGTCAAGTATCTCGGAAGGCGGATAATAACCCTCGGGGCAGGCGAGAGATACGCTCATGCCCATTTTAAGACAGCCCACAGTCAGCGAGTTCGCCATGTTGTTGCCGTCGCCTATGAAGCAGAATTTCAGCCCGTCGAGCTTGTTCTTGAACTCTCTTATGGTCATAAGGTCAGCGAGCACCTGACAGGGATGCGCAAAGTCGGTGAGCCCGTTGATTATCGGGATAGAACCGTATTTTGCAAGATCATCGACTTCCTTTTGCTCGAAAGTTCTGATCATGATACCGCTTAGATACCGTGAGAGCACTCTTGCGGTGTCCTGCACGGGCTCACCTCTGCCGATCTGAAGATCTTTCGACGAGAGGAACAGCGGGTGTCCGCCGAGCTGATACATACCTGTTTCAAATGAAACTCTCGTTCTTGTGGAGGATTTCTGGAATATCATGCCGAGCGTCTTGCCTTCAAGGTGTTTGTGGGGAATGCCGTTTTTCAGTTCGTATTTGAGCTGGTCGGCGAGGTTCAGTATCTCGGTTATCTCTTCGGGTGTAAGGTCGAGTAATTTCAGCAAGTGCTTCATAGTGTTGCTCCTTTCGTTTATGCAAGCAGTTCTGCGAGGATCGCAAGTCCCTTGTCTATCTCTTCGTATGTTATGGTGAGCGGCGGCAGCAGTCTTACCTTGTCTTTTGCTGTAAGCACCAGCAGACCGTTATCCAGTGCGGCTTTTGCGACATCCTTCGCGTCCTTTGTTTTCAGGGAGATCCCTATCATCAGTCCGATGCCGCTCACTCCCGCGACTTCATCTATCGCGTTCAGCTTTTCGCGGAAGTATTCGCCTTTCTTCGTGACTTCCGCAAGGAAAGCGGGATCGGCAGCCTTGTCGAGGACTTTCAGACCACCCGCGCAGCAAACGGGATTGCCGCCGAAAGTGGAGCCGTGAGTTCCCGAAGTCAGAACGCCCGAGCATTTTGCACCTGTCAGGCATGCTCCCATAGGCAGACCGCCCGCAATGCCCTTGGCAAGTGTCACGATATCAGGCTTGTGACCGAAATGATCTCCCGCGAGGAACTTTCCTGTCCTGCCGATACCGGTCTGTACCTCGTCGGCTATCGTCAGCACATCTTTTGGCGCGGTAAGCTCGTATATTGCGTCAACGAATGCCCGGTCGAGCGCATTAACTCCGCCCTCGCCCTGTATGTGCTCGAACATCACCGCACAAACGGTATCATCGAGCTTTGCTTTGAGGTCGTCGATGTTGTTGGCTTCAACAAATATGAAGCCTTCCGTGAAAGGGAAGAAGTAGTTGTGGAAAACGTCCTGACCGGTAGCCGACAGTGTTGTTATCGTTCTGCCGTGGAATGAGTTCACCAGTGTTATGATGTTGTGGCGACCCTTGCCGTATTTGTCGAAACTGTATTTTCTTGCGATCTTTATCGCGCACTCGTTTGCTTCCGCGCCGGAATTTCCGAAGAACACCTTCTCCATTCCCGCGGCTTCCGTGAGCCGTGCAGCAAAGTCCGCCTGTACTTTTGTGTAGTAGTAATTCGACGTGTGCTGTATCTTCTTCACCTGTTCGCATACCGCGTCAGCCCATTCACTGTTGCAGTAGCCGAGGGAGTTCGTACCGATACCGCTTCCGAAGTCGATATACTTTTTACCGTTTTCGTCTGCGGCAACTTCACCGCTGCCGCTTTCCATAACAAGGGAATACCGCCCGTATGTCCCCATAACGTGTTCGTCGAATTTCTCTATCGTGTTCATATATAATGATCTCCTTATTTTATCAGTGTACCTGCACCCTTGTTGGTGAGGAGTTCTATCAGAATCGAGTGGGGGATGCGTCCGTCGATGATGACCGACTGCTTTACACCGCGTCGGACGGCTTCCACGCAGCAGTCTATCTTCGGTATCATGCCGCCGGAGATGATACCTTGATTTTTGAGATAGGGCACCTCGCTTAGTCCCACCTGCGGGATAAGTGTGCTGACATCGTCCTTGTCGCGGAGAAGTCCCACGATATCGGTAAGGAGAACAAGGCTCTCCGCGTGCATTTCCGCTGCTATACGGGCTGCGGCGGTGTCCGCGTTGATGTTATACACCTTGCCGTCCTCACTGCCCGCAACTGTCGAGATGACCGGGATATAGCCGTGGTCGAGAGAATCGTTGATTATCTTCGGGTCAACTCTCGTTATTTCGCCCACAAGTCCGAGTTCCGGGTCAAGCTGCTTTGCTTCGATCATGTGGCTGTCAAGTCCGCAAAGACCGATAGCATTGCCGTTGTGCTGATACAGCTTTTCAACGAGGTCTTTATTGAGCTTGCCGCAGAGTACCATCTGCACTATCTCCACAGTTTCCTCATCGGTGTAGCGCAGTCCGTTCACGAACTTGCTTTCCTTGCCGACACGTTTGAGCATTGCGTTTATCTCCGGACCGCCGCCGTGAACGAGCACGATCTTCACGCCGATAGTGCTGAGCAGCACGATATCCGACATTACTGCGTCTTTGAGCGCGTCGTTCGTCATAGCGTTCCCGCCGTACTTGATGACAACGACCTTGCCGTTATACTTCTGGATGTAGGGCAGGGCATCACTTAAAATGCCCGCGCGGATTTCATTTGAGATGTTTTCCATTTCCTTTGCTCCTGTATTTTATAGTATATGTGGTTTAACATAAACCACGCAGACCAGACAGATCGGGCATGAATAATGCCACGAGTATCAATATTACCATAAGGTAACCTATAAAAAGTGTTGCTAAGATCACAAGAACCGCTCTGATTATCTTCAATATCTTGTTGTCGGTTATCCATGCTGCCAAAGATACCGAGCCGTAAATTAGCGCGGTCTCGAATGACGCGTAATAGGAACCACTGTCATTGAGGTCAATTATGAAAAGCACTATTCCGTATATCATTATCATAATGGTAAGAATAAGGTTTATTTTGCCGTGCTTCTTTTTTGACAGGATACCCGTGAACAGCATTGACCACCAAAGAGCGAAAAGAACCAAAGCAATTAATAATAATGTAATGGTATTCTCCTTGATATAAAAACCCATTGAACATTAGCTCCTGTAGTCGCCGTTTATCTTAACATAATCATAAGTGAGGTCACAGCCGTAAGCCATTGCGCCGTTTTCGCCCTGATTGAGGTCAATGATTATCGTGATGTCAGTCTCGGTGAGTATCTTCTTAGCAAGCACCTCGTCGAAATCCAGCAGGGAACCCTGTTTGCAGACGTTCAGATAACCGCCCTCGGAAGCTATATCAATATCTATCTTGTTCACGTCGTAATCCGCGTCCGCATAGCCGAGTGCGCACATGATACGCCCGCAGTTCGCGTCCTCGCCGAACATAGCCGCTTTGAACAGACTCGACATTATGACCGATTTTGCCGCTGTCTTTGCAGTCTCGAAGCTGTCAGCGCCCTTGACATTGCACTCGATAAGCTTGGTAGCGCCCTCGCCGTCTCGTGCCATAAAACGCGCGAGGTTCACCATTACTGTCCACAGCGCCTCACAGAAAATGCCGTAATCGTCATTATCTTCGGTTATCTCGTCGTTTCCCGCACAGCCGTTCGCCATAACAACGCACATATCGTTGGTGGACATATCGCCGTCAACACTTACGCAGTTGAGTGTGTACTGCACATTTTCGCAGAGCGCCTTTTTCACAAGTTCGGGAGTGATCGCCACGTCACTTGTGATGAATGTCAGCGTTGTTGCCATGTTCGGGTGGATCATGCCGCTGCCTTTGAGCATACCGCCGACGTGACAGGTCTTG
>CAMHBE010000166.1 GCA_946183095.1 uncultured Clostridia bacterium
CATAACTCTAACAAAATAGTAATCTCCATTTTCATCAAAAACAATAGCTCTGACAATTTCTCTACTGTGGTCAGTATAAGTAAAAGACCATTCAGTATCTATTAATTCAATACTGATTTCTGATACTGCCTTCATAATCTACCTCTCATAATTTGTGTTTAGATACATGATTGTCATTTTAAATCCAAACATTTTGAATTGTCGGTATTTATTAGGTCACGAATCGTTCGCATTAGTTCCTCTTCGGTAATAAAGGCATTCGTGTCGGGCAAAAAACCTTGCTGAATCAGAAGTTCGATATAGTTTCTCTGTTCTTTAGTAAAAAAAGCTCCGAATGTCTTCAGATACTGCTTCAATAATTCAACCGCATCATCTTCCGAAGTATAGTATTCTGCATCATCAGGATCTAACTCGGCTTTCTCTTTATTAGAACACATCTCAACATAATCTCCATTTGAAAATTCAATGATGCGTCTGTATATAGCATCGGCTAAACTCAAAGAAAAATCTTCGCATTTTCCGGATCCTATGTCAATAAACACAACGCAATCATTATCTTTCCATGCAAAAAGATTCCCATAACCATCAATTGCAAATACGGTCAGATCATCCATATGTAGTGTATCGCTCCATAGCTGTTTTCGATACTCCATCTGGTCAGGTGACAAAAACTCCATTTCAGGAAGCCACACCTCTGTATAGCCGTTTTTGATTAGAGTGTTATACAATTCCACATTCCCCATAAAGACCTCCGTATTATAAATTCCGATTTATGTTAGTGACAATTATAGCACGGCATCGCTGCATTGTCAATAGAAACGCCATAGTACTTCCGACTGTATATCAGAAATACTATGGCTTAATACTTCTATATGGGTATCTGTCTTACGGCTGCCCGTGTTTTCTTTTTGCACAAAAAGATTTGTTTATTTCTATGAAATGTTAAAAAACACTTGCAATTTTCCGAAAATGTGTTACAATATTATTATGTCGTTTTGCGCTTGACAAAACGGAGAGATATTTTTATGAATCAGGGTGCCGACAGTGATAAACTACCTGACCGATATATGGAACTCGATAATAAACGTGTTCCGGTCAATGACTTTTATAGATGTTCTTGACATCATTTTTCTTGCAATTATACTCTACTGGGTCATAAAACTCGTCAAGGAGACGAGAGCCGAACAGCTCGTCAAGGGACTTGTCGTTATGGTCCTTGTTCTTGCTGTGCTCAATCAGTTTGAGTTCAAGGCAATGAAGGTCATCAGCAACATGGTAGTGAATGTGGGACTTATCGCGTTCATCGTAATGTTCCAGCCGGAACTGAGACGAGCGCTCGAAAAGGTCGGACGATCAAAGGTGATGAAAACTATACTGTTCGACATCCCCGTTCCCGAAGCCGCCGGGAGAGAATCCCGCGCCGTGGAGCAGATAGTACTCGCCTGTGAGAAACTCTCGCGCACTGCCACAGGTGCGCTCATCGTCATAGAGCAGCAGACAAAGCTCGGCGAACAGATAGAGAGCGGTACTATAATAAATGCCATACCGAGTGAGGAACTTTTCCGCACCATATTCTTCCCGAATACCCCCCTGCATGACGGTGCCGTGGTGATAAGAAACGGCATGATCTACGCCGCAGGGTGCTTCCTGCCCAAACCGGCAAGAGATGAACTCATAAACAAGGAGCTCGGTTCACGCCACCGCGCCGCTATCGGCATGAGCGAGGTGTCGGATGCAATAATCATCGTAGTTTCGGAAGAAACAGGCATGATATCCATTGCGGAAAACGGCGACCTCGAAAGAGGCTTCGACCGCGAAAGACTTCATAATTACCTAAGGAACAAGCTGCTGCCGGATACGAATGAACCGCGCAAAAACAAAGAGAAGAAAAAACCACAGTCACAAAACAGCAGCAAGAAAAAAACGTCACGCTCGAAGAAAGGCGGTGACGGAAAGTGAACAACTTTTTCAATAGATTCAAGCGCGGATTTGTCAGGAACCTCAAGACCATAATACAGGCTGTCGTCTTCTCCATTTTTATATGGTTCTTCATCTCTATACAGATATTCCCCGACGTGTCGATGCACATTGAGAATGTTCCGGTGTCATGCAGTCCCACATCGTTCATGGAAGAAGAGAAGCTCATCATCACTTCCGTAGATACCGAAAAGGTAACGATACAGGTGGAGGGCAAGCGTTACTCCATGAGCGAGCTTAACGGTGAGAACTTCTCCGGCGTATGCGATATGTCCAAAGTATATGAAGCCGGTGAGCATACCGTACCGATAGAGATAAAGGCTCTGACCGACATCGACTGCAAGATAAGATCGACATCGCTCACGGCGAAAGTTACTGTCGAAAAAATAATTACCCGCGACATAAAGGTCATACCCGACACACGAAATATCACCATTGCCAATGAAATGCAGATAGAGGGCGATGTTACCGTGTCTCCCGAGACCATCACGGTCACCGGTGAAGAGAAACTCGTCTCGGCGATAGATCACGCAAGCGCCGTTGCGGATACTGTAGACGGTCTTGACCGCAGCGCCGAACTTCCGGCACACATAGTATATTACACCTCTGCGGGCAAAGAAATAGAGAACAGCGGGATAAATGCGGATAATACCGATTTCACGGTGAGCATACCGGTGTACAAGGTAAAGACGCTGCCGGTGCAGGTGAAATTCACCGGCAGCAGTACCGGTGCAGGCAGCTTCACCGCCGAAGACCTCGAATACACCATGTCGATAAACGAGATAACTATAGCGTCTCCCGACAGCTCCATAGACAATCTCGACGCTATCGACATAGGCGAGATATCCCTCTCGTCACTGACGCTGAAAGACCTTCAGGGCGGTGTGCAGTTACCCGTGGAGCTTCCCGAGGGCTATAAGAACATCTCGGGCAACAAGTCCATTACGGTGACATTCCCTGCCGCGGATGATTTCGGTCAGCTCGGTTTCACCGTTCCGTCCGACAACTTCACGATAATCAACGCTCCCACCGCTTATGATGTCAAGATGCTCACAAACGAGATCGTTGTCAGCGTCGTGGGATATTCCGACTATATTCAGGAAATGACCCCCTCCGATATTTACGCGACACTAAACCTCCTCGGCATGGAACTTTCCGAGGGAACAAAAACGCTTTCCGTTACGTTCCGTCTCAAAGGCTCCAACGTCCGTGCATGGGTAACGGGCGAGGAATACCGCGTCGAACTGCTGATAACCGACTCTTCGGATAACTGAACGCAGTGACACCGCACATATTTCCATGAAAAGAACAGAACAGCACCGCACCCACTGACGGGTGCGGTGCTTAGTATGTCAAGAGCCTTTATTATCATTTCGATGCAGCGCGATCTCCCCGATTAGCGGGTGAGGTGGAGCTTTTGCATCGCAAAAGCCGCAGAGAGGGATGACCGACAGACGGCTGCCGCAAGTCCAGAGCGCGCAGCTCTGGTCCCGTCCGGAAGGACAGCGCGAACGCGCCGCTGCACCCACTGACGGGTGCGGTGCTGTTTCATGTTATTTTTTCGAGGTCGCGCCTGAGACGCTTTATAATGCGCTTTTCAAGGCGGGATATGTAACTCTGCGAAATGCCTATCAGGTCGGCGACCTCTTTTTGCGTCAGCTCCTTTCCGTCCACAAGACCAAAACGTTTCTCCATGATGAACCTTTCGCGCTCCGGCAGCTTCGCCACCGATTCGAGCAGCAGCCGCTTTTCCGCTTCGCTCTCGATGTTTTCGTTCACGACATCGTCATCGGTGCCGAGAACGTCCGACAGCAGCAGCTCGTTTCCGTCCCAGTCGATGTTCAGCGGCTCCTCAATGGATATTTCCGCCTTGTACTGGCTCGCTTTACGGAGAAACATCAGTATCTCGTTTTCTATGCAGCGGGAGGCGTATGTAGCAAGCTTGATGTTCTTGTCGGGGCTGAACGTGTTCACCGCCTTTATCAGACCGATAGTTCCTATGGATATCAGGTCTTCGATACCTATGCCCGTGGACTCGAACTTTTTTGCTATATATACCACCAGCCGCAGATTATGCGTTATAAGTGCGTCCTTTGCAGCCTGTGAACCTGTGCGCAGACCCTCGAACGCGGCTTCCTCCTCCTCTTTCGACAGCGGGGGCGGCAGGTCGTCCGCTCCGTTTATGTAGTAAACTCCGGCGTTCGCACGCCGCGACATTATGTGTCTGATGAGTTCGTTGACCTTTGCGTTCATTTCGGTTCCCTTCCTTTTTGCAATATCTGTCATGACCGCCGCTGTCTCGCAGGCGGCATCATATAAGCAGTTTCGGGTCTATCAGCGCATCGAACGGCTCGTCCCGCAGTGCGCCGGGACATACCCCGATAAGCACATCTATATCTTTCTCCGTTCCCCGGAAACACGCCGTTACCCTGTCCGGGCGGAATGCCGCAGCCGCCGAACAGCCCGACGCCGTTCTGAGAGGTATCAGCCGTATCCCCGTCATATCGTCGGTACTGCCCGCAAGGTACGTCCGCACAGAAGGGGGCAGGATATCCCCCACAGCGTCGGGCTTGCACAGTATCACAGGTCTGCCGGTGAGAAAATCCCGGAGCAGACACCCGCTGTCCGGCATTGCCGCGACCTCAGCGCTGCCGCCGTTCGCGTCTATCGTAAGTGTCACGCGCTCGCCCGTCACGGGATCGTCGGAAATGCGGCGAAACAGGCACAGCGCCCCGTATATCAACGCCGTGGAGATGACCAGCACCAGCGCCGATACATCGAGATACACATAGCAGTTCGCGGAAAAAATGAAGTCGGTATGCGCAAATTCATGCACCAGCACCGCCGCACCGCATATCAGCATACTTACCGTCACGCAGACGAACGAGCGCATCGCCAGCTTTGCGGGACTTCCGAAGCCGAACGCCGTAAGCACGGTCAGCACGGTGAGCGCGGCTTTTACCGCAAGCGATACCGCGATACCCGTGCCGAGAAGCGCCGCGAGCGAGCCTACCCCGCCGAGAAGCGATGCCGCCGCAAGCCGCGGAAACTTTATCTCGCTGTGCAGCAGGCGGGCTCCTGCGCGAAGGGTGAAATATGTTATGTAGATGTTTATGACGATGAGAACGTCGATATATACTGTCATTTCGTCTGCCGCCTTTACTGCAATTATACCACGGCAGCGGTGAAAATCATGTCGAAACGCTGTCGTAATATTGCAAAAACTTTGTCGGAAATTGTACAGGTTCACTAAAAATTGCAATATTGTGAAAAATTTTGAAAAAACGCTAAAGTCCGGAACGGTTTTGACGATATAATAAGCGGAAAGGATG
>CAMHBE010000167.1 GCA_946183095.1 uncultured Clostridia bacterium
GCGCTACAAGGCAAGCATGAATTAGCCGAAGAAAGGAAAAGAATGCTGCTAAGTTCCCACCTGCCGAAACCTACAAATCTCGTGTATTGTCTGAACCCGGTGATGTGGGAAGCATGGACTGACGAAAAGTGCTGCTTTATTTGGAGCGCGCCGCATATTGCCCGCTCGCAAGTCTAAGCTGCATTATCGCGGCGTGTAACGTCCGGGCACCGAGTGCCCCGCCCGCCGCGTAGGCGAAAATCTCAAGCGTAAGCGCCCTCTCGACACTCTCGACACTCTCGACACTCTCAAGCGCAGCGACCTCTCACAGCTCTCTCGGATCTGCCAGTTTTCCCGCGACAGCGCTGGCGGCAGCTACTGCGGGGCTTGCGAGATAGACCTCGGAGTCGGGATGCCCCATTCTGCCCACAAAATTTCTGTTCGTTGTAGCAACGGCACGCTCACCGGCGGCGAGTATTCCCATATAACCTCCGAGGCAGGGTCCGCAGGTCGGGGTGGAAACTACCGCACCGGCCTCAATGAACACCTTCAGCAAACCTTGTTCCATTGCTTCAAGATATATCTGCTGCGTTGCAGGAATGATTATTACACGAACACCCTTTGCGCACTTCCTGCCGCGCAGAATGTCCGCAGCCGTGCGCAGGTCACTGAGCCTGCCGTTCGTACACGACCCAATGACTACCTGATCTATCCGTATTTCTCCGATATCCGCGAACGTCTTTGTGTTGCCCGGAAGATGCGGAAACGCTACAGTCGGTCCAAGCTCCGACAGATCAATTTTTATCACCCGTTCGTACTGCGCATCCTCGTCCGCTTTGTAAATCTTCGGTTTCTTCGCCCCGTGCAGGCGCAGGTATTCTAACGTTATATCATCAACTTCAAATATCCCGTTCTTCGCTCCCGCTTCTATCGCCATATTCGATATGCACAGCCTGTCATCCATTGTCAGATGACACAAGCCGTCACCCGTGAACTCCATAGACCTGTACAGCGCGCCGTCAACACCTATCATCCCTATGATATGCAATATCACATCTTTCCCCGACACATAGCGTCCGGGCTTTCCCGTCAGCTCAAATTTTATCGCTGCGGGAACCTTGAACCACGCCTTGCCCGATGCCATTCCCGCAGCCATGTCGGTAGAGCCGACACCCGTTGAGAATGCACCAAGCGCGCCGTATGTGCAGGTGTGGGAGTCTGCACCGATAACGCAGTCACCCGCCGTAACAAGTCCCTTTTCGGGGAGCAGCGCGTGCTCGATGCCCATTTGCCCGACATCGAAAAAGTGCGTTATCTGCTTGTCATTGCAGAAATCACGGCACATCTTACACTGTTCCGCAGCCTTGATATCCTTGTTCGGCACAAAATGATCCATTACCATGGTCACTTTGTCCTTGTCAAAAACTTCACCCTTGCCGAGTTTTGCGAACTCCTTTATTGCGACCGGCGAAGTTATGTCGTTGCCGAGAACAAGGTCGAGATCTGCAAGAATGAGCTGTCCCGCCTCAACCGATGTATTCCCCGATTTCGCCGCAAGTATCTTCTGCGTCATGGTCATTCCCATGGCTCACCATTCCTTTCCGTGATCGTACTCGTTTCTCTTTGCTTTGAGCATATTGTTGATCGCACTCACGAACGCCTTTATGGATGACGTGATGATATCCGTGTGCAGACCCGTTCCCCAGTAGCTCTTGCCGCAGCTCTTCACCTCGACATACGATACCGCCTGTGAAGAGGAACCGACTTCGAGTGCGTGCTCGGTATAGGCGTTTATCGAGAAATCCAGCTTGGTGAAGGACTTCACTGCATTGCTGACAGCGTCAAGACGACCGTTTCCGCTGTTTGTGGCTGTCCCCGTATGCCCGTCATACACTATCTCAACGATGGCTTCTATGCCGTTCTCCTGTTTGAAATGCACAGAGGGGAGGTCTATCGGGTCGGTTATGTTGATATAATTCTCCCTGAATATCCCGAACACCTCGTCGGGCTGCAATTCCTTGTGTGCGTGGTCGGAAATTCTCTTGACGAGATAACCGACGCTTTCCCGCATCTTCTTCGGAAGATCGTAGCCGAAGCGGGTTTCGAGTATATAGCCTATGCCGCCTTTGCCGGACTGGCTGTTGATGCGGATAACATCGCCCTCATATTCTCTGCCGATGTCTCTCGGGTCAATGGGCAGATACGGCACTTTCCATACGCCGAAACCGGTTTCCTGCCTGTATTTTAGCCCCTTTGCGATAGCGTCCTGATGTGAGCCGCTGAATGCCGCGAAAACGAGCTTTCCGCTGTAGGGCTGGCGGTCATAGATCTCCATTCCCGTGATACGGCTGTACATCTCGGATATCGCCGGAAGATCGGTGAAGTCGAGATGCGGTTCGACCCCCTGCGAATACATATTGAGCGCCAGTGTAACGATATCGACATTTCCCGTGCGTTCACCGTTGCCGAACAGAGTGCCCTCCACGCGGTCGGCACCGGCAAGCAGTCCCATTTCGGCATCCGCCACAGCGCATCCGCGGTCATTGTGAGGGTGCAGCGAAACTATCACGCTGTCGCGGTATTTCAGATTTTCACACATATACTCTATCTGTTCGGCGTAGATGTGGGGCATGGAGAGCTGCACCGTCACGGGGAGATTGATTATCACCTTGTCATCGGGTGTCGGCTTCCACACGTCGAGCACGGCATTGCAGATCTCCAGCGCGTATTCCGGCTCTGTGCCCGTGAAACTCTCCGGCGAATACTCGAAACGGAAGTTTCCCTCGTACTTTCTGCGGTACTGCTCACACAGCTTTGCGCCCGACACGGCTATCTCCGTTATCTCGTCCCTGCTCTTGCGGAACACCTGCTCACGCTGCGCCGACGACGTTGAGTTGTAAAGATGCACTATTGCGTTTTTGCAGCCAACGAGCGCATCGAACGTCTTTTTGATGATGTGTTCCCGCGACTGGGTGAGCACCTGTATCGTCACATCATCGGGTATCATGTTCTTTTCGATGAGCGTGCGGCAGAACTCGTATTCGGTATCGGACGCGGCGGGAAATCCTATCTCTATTTCCCTGAACCCGATCTTCACAAGTTCGCTGAAAAATTCGAGCTTTTCCGACAGGCTCATGGGCGTGATAAGCGCCTGATTGCCGTCGCGCAGATCGACGCTGCACCATATCGGCGCTTTGTCTATATATGATCTCTTCCTCCACAGCGATTTTGTTTCGGGCGGTTCGTAGAATTGTCTTGTATATTTCTCTGTGTTGCGCATTGCCTTTACCTCTTTGCACCGCCGCAGGAGTACCTGCGGCGCTGCACCCAATATTTTTTATACTATATTATATACTATACCGCGAATTTCAAGGTTTGTCAAGCGATATCGCATTTTCCGGACATCCCCCGCACCGCAGTCTGTGGTAGAATAGGGAAAAAGAAAGGCGGTGAGGATATGACCGAGGTTGCTGCATTCATAACAGGCAGTGCGCTGCTCGGACTCGGGCTTTCCGCCGACGCGTTCTCCGTGTCGGTAGCAGACGGTCTTGCGGCTCCGGGAATGCCGCGCGGCAGGATAGTGCTTACTGCGGGTACGTTCGCGCTTTTTCAGTCTCTTATGCCAATGGCGGGGTGGCTGTGTGCGCATACCGCGTCGGTGCATCTTGACGGCTTCGCGGTATTCATCCCGTGGATAGCCGCAGTCCTTCTGCTTTTCATCGGCGGTAAGATGATACTCGACAGCGTGCGCGGTACGGCTGCACCCGCCACATCCGCGGGAACTCTGCCTTTGCAGGGACTTGCAACTTCGGTGGACGCGCTCTCGGCGGGTTTTGCCGCAGCCGGTCAGCCTTTGTCGGGCGCACTGCTGTCCTCCGCCGTTATCGGGGCGGTAACTTTCACCGTCTGCATTGCGGGACTGCTGCTGGGCAGACGGGTGGGAGGAGCTCTTTCCGGCAGAGCACAGCTTGTCGGCGGCATCATACTGCTGCTTATCGCCGTAAACATCGTTTTTACGCAATAAAAAAGCAAACAGCACCATGCAGAGCGCACAGTGCTGTTTTGTTTCAACATATTACGGAAGAAGATCAACCCTTCACTATCTTCGTGAACGCTTCTGCGTATTTTGCCTGGAGAGCTTCCGCTTCGGCGTTGGTCTTGCCTATGGTGGTGTAATAGATCTTGATCTTCGGCTCGGTGCCGGACGGACGGATTATGAGCTTTGCGCCGTCTTCGAGATAGAGCGAAAGAACGTTGGATTTCGGAAGTGTGAGCTTTGTCTTTGCTCCGGTGGTGAGGTCGGTCTTTTCCTGCGCCTGATAATCCGCGAACGCAACGGTCTTTGTACCCGCGATATCCTTCGGAACGTTCGTTCTGATGCTGTTCATTATCTCCTGCATCTTCGCCATGCCGCTCTCGCCCTCGAACGCGAAGTTGTCGAGCTTGTTGCAGTAGCTGCCGTATTCCTCATACATACGCTTGCGAGCTTCGATGAGGGAGATGCCCTGCGAACGGTAGAATGCCGCCATTTCGCATATCAGCATAGACGCAACGACCGCGTCCTTGTCACGCACATAGCCGCCAGCAAGATAACCGTAGCTCTCCTCGAAGCCGAAAATGTAGCGGTCTGTCTCGCCCTTTTCCTCAAGGAAGCCTATCTGTTCGCCTATGAACTTGAAGCCCGTGAGAACTTCTATAAGCTCGATACCGTATTTGTCGGCGATCTTCTGTGTGATGTCGGTGGTAACTATCGTCTTTACGGCTACCGGGTCTTTCGGGAGAGTTCCCGCAGCCTTTCTTTCTCTTGCGATATATTCGAGCAGGAGAGAGCCCACTTCGTTGCCGGTGAACAGCGCGTAATCATCGCCGTCGGGCACTGCTATACCCACGCGGTCGCAGTCGGGGTCGGTAGCGAGCAGCAGGTCTGGCTTCTCCTTCCTGCAGAGTTCAAGACCCTTCTGGAGAGCTTCCTTGAATTCGGGGTTCGGATACGGGCAGGTCGTGAAGTTACCGTCGGGGTTCTCCTGCTCCGGAACAACAACGACTTCCTTGATGCCTATTTCTTTCAGGATACGGCGAACGGGCTTGTTGCCGGTGCCGTTGAGGGGAGTATATACCACTTTCAGACCGGACGCGGCGCACAGATCGGGGTGTATCGCCTGCTTGTGGACTTGTGCCATATAGTCGTCGATGCACTTTTCGTCGATGTACTTTATCATTCCGCTTCTCATGCCCTCTTCAAAGGAGATGGCCTTGATGCCGCCGAATGTCTCGGTCTTGTTTATCTCGGCGAGAACAGCGTCCGCCGCGTCAATAGTGAGCTGGC
>CAMHBE010000168.1 GCA_946183095.1 uncultured Clostridia bacterium
TACGTTCCGGCATCCGCTATGACTATCTTATCGAAGACAAAAACGACGAGTTCATGAAAGAACTTATCGCCAACCATATAAGCGGGCAGCTCAAAGTTGCGCCCGAACACGCCAGCAACCGCGTTCTCGACTACATGGGAAAGCCGCATATCGAGCTGTACGAGCGCTTTGAGAAGAAGTTCTACGATATCACCAAAGGCATGGGAAAGGAGCAGTATCTCGTCCCGTACCTCATGTCCTCGCATCCCGGCTGCACGCTGAGCGATGCGGTCGATCTCGCTGTATTCCTCAAAAAGCACAATATCCGCCCCGAGCAGACCGCCATGTTCTACACCGGGCTTGACCCCTATACACTCGAACCCGTGTATGTTCCCCGGAAGTACGAGGAGAAGCAGCTCCAGCGCGTGCTGCTGCAATACTACAAGAAAGAGAACCGCGACCTTGTCGAAAAAGCGCTCATAAAAGCGGGCAGGCGCGATCTTATCGGAAACGGTGCGAACTGCCTGATACCTGCGGCATCGGGCGGAAAGAGTGGTGGCAATGTCAGGACAGCACAAAGGGGAACCGAACGTAAAGGGAATGGACAAAACAGGACCGTACCTCACGGGAGCTCTCCCCGTCCCGGCGGAAAGAAAAAACACAGGTAAATACACGCAAAAAAAGCGGAACGACAAGCGCGCCGTGCTGTTCTTTTCGGTCATGGCAGCCGCTGTTGTTTCGCTTATTTTTCTGCTTGTCGGCAGTCTTTCCGGCAATGACCCAAAGCCTGCCGCAATACCCGACGGGAGCGCGGCGGTATATTTCGTTGATGTCGGGCAGGGAGACTGCACGCTGATACGCGCCGAGGGAAAGAACATTCTCATAGACAGCGGCGAGTTCGACGAATACGACAACGTGCGGGACTTTCTCGACGACTGCGGGGTGCGTTATCTCGATATCGCATACATCACGCATCCGCACTCCGACCACATGGGCTGTATGTACAAGCTTCTGCGCAAGTACGGGGCAGGGGAGGTGATAATGCCGGAGATACCGGAAGCCCTTGTTCCCGAGAACGCAACATACACGGCGCTGCTCGACGTTATCGCCGAGAAGAGCATACCGCTTACCGCCGCGACACCCGGCAGGAATGTGGATATCGGCGGGAACTGCCGCCTTGAGATACTCTCGCCCGTCAGCGTTTATGAAGACCTGAATAATATGTCGGCTGTGGTGAAGTTTGTGTACGGCGAAACGAGCTTTCTGATATGCGGCGATATCGAGGGACCCGCCGAGAACGATATCCTTGCCGCCGGAGCGGATATTTCCGCCGACGTGATAAGAACAGCGCACCACGGCAGTTCGTCGTCCGGCACGCTCCCGTTCATCAGCGCGGTATCTCCGTCGTTCGCGGTATTCAGCGTGGGCGCCGACAACGACTACGGTCATCCCCACGCTGATGTCATAGAGCGTTACCGCACATTCGGCACACAGATATTCCGCACGGACATAAACGGAGATATAACGTTCCTTACCGACGGCAGGAACATAACAGTCACCGTGCAGAAAGACAGGTCATTTGAGAGATCGGGCACTGCACCGAAACCGTCATATTATGCAGCTGTTTCCTGACATACGCGGGTCTTGGGGTCATTCCCGATAGCACTTTATGATCTCGCCGACATACATCGAATGTATATCACCGCCGGCGTAGTCCTTTGCAGGAATATCTTTGTCAACAAAACCAGCTTCATCGAAAGGCGCGGTGTAGAGCTTCCTGCACACAAGTATGAGTTTTGCCCCGTCTACCGCTACAGTACCGTCGGTGAAAAGCGGCTTTACTCCGGCATTCTCAAACTTTGCGCCCTCTCTGCCGGAATGTGAACCGAGGTAGGCGAGAGCTTTGCGGTCGCTTATCATCGACAGCGTGAACAGGTCGTTCTTATCCAAAAATTCCTTTGTGTATCTTGATTGTCTGACATAGGCTATCGCGGTGGGGCGGTTGGGGCTCCACAGGCAGCCGAGATGCCCCCACGAAACTGTCATGCCGTTGTAACCGTTCTCGTCACCGGCTGACAGAACGAGCCAGTCCTTGCCGATAAGCGTGAACGGATTTATGTTAAGTTCTTCCGGTCTTATTTCATTCATTGTCTTTACTCCTTTGATATAATGGTCTGTTTGTTCTCCTATTCCTTCGGCATTGCAATTATACCGCAGCCCGTGGGGATTTGTCAAGGGTACTCCAAATTTTTTTGCTCTGTTGTCCGGGCAAAAAATTTTGAAGCCACCCCCTTGACAAATCCCCACGTCTGCTGTAAAGCGCAATCAGCCGAAGAAAGGAGAAGAATGCTGCTTAGTTTCCGCCTGCCCAAAACCTGCGAGTCTCGTGTATTTTCTGAACCCGGTCATGTAGGAAGCATCTTTCAACGCAGAGCAGTACCTGATTTGGAGCGCGCCGCATATTGCCCGCTTGCAAGTCTCATCAGCATTATCGCGGCGTGTAACGTCAGGGCACCGAGTGCCCCGCCCGCCGCGCAGGCGAAAAAATCTCAAGCGTCAGCGCCCTCTCAGCCCTCTCAGCCCTCTCAGCGTCCTCTCAACACTCTGCGAGTTTCTCCATTTCATCCAGCAGTTCTCCGAACAGCTTCAGGGCGCTGTTTACCACATTCTCGTCAGTCATATCGACGCCGGCGCCTTTGAGCAGGTCTATCGGGGTCTTTGAGCAGCCGCCTTTGAGGAATCCGATATAATCCTCCCGTTCTTTTTCGCCGCCGTTCAGGACGCGCTGCGACAGTGCGATAGCTGCCGCAAAACCGGTAGCGTACTGATACACATAGTAATCATAATAGAAATGCGGGATGCGCTGCCACTCGTGGTCTATCTCGGGGTCGTGGACTATGCCCTTGCCGAAATACAGGTCATTCAGCTCGCCGTAAAGTGCGCAGAGGGCATCGGAAGTCACCGCTTCACCGCGCGCCTGCATCTCATTTATCTTCAGCTCAAACTCCGCAAACATCGTCTGACGGTACAGCGTTGTACGGAACTGCTCCAGAAAATAATTTATCAGATACGCACGCTGCTTCTTGTCGGATGTCGTTTTCAGCAAATGCTGCATCAGCAGGGATTCGTTGAACGTTGACGCGACCTCTGCCACAAATATCTTGTAATCGCGGTAGGCTATCGGCTGGTACTTATTGGAATAATACGAGTGCAGCGCGTGTCCCATTTCGTGCGCTATCGTGAACTCCGACTGCAAGTCGTCCGTGTGGTTCAGCAGTACGAACGGGTGGCAGTATGCTCCCGCCGAGTATGCGCCACTGCACTTGTTCTCATTCTCGTAAACGTCCACCCAGCCGCTCTCAAAGCCGCCTTTCATTATGCCGCAGTATTCCTCGCCCAGCGGCTTTACCGCTTCGAGAACGGTCTGCACCGCCTTTTCATACGGTATCACGTCCTTCACATCGCTCACCATGGGCGCGTAGAGATCGTAATAATGCAGTTCGTCAACTTTCAGCAGCTTCCTGCGCAGCTCCACATAGCGGTACATCTTGTCCATGTTGCCGTGTACCGCTTCTATCAGCTTATAATACACGCTTGTCGGAACTTCTGTGCTGTCGAGCGCGGCTTCCAGCGTGTTCTCATACTTGTGGACGTTCGCGCCGAACGCTATAGCTTTCAGATGTGATGCAAGTATCGACGTGTAGGTGTTCTCAAATCCCGTATATGTCCCGTAAAGGCTGCTGAACGCCGATTTGCGCAGCTCGCGGTCCTCCGACTGCATCAGCGGGATATAGCTGCCGTGGGTGAGCTGATGCGCATTACCGTCCTTATCCACCGCATCGGGGAACTTGATATCCGCGTTGTCGAGCATCGAAAAAATCGTTGACGGCGAGGATTCCATTTCCCCAGCCATAGCGGCGATACGCTCCTCCGCGGGAGACAGGATATGCGCACGCTTTGCGCGGATGCGGTCGAGCGCAAGGCGGTAATGCTCCAGCCCCGGCTGCTCCTTATAAAATCTTTCCATATCCTCGTCGCTGACGGATATTATCTCCGGCACAGCGAATGCCGCCGCACTGCCGATCTGCACGAAAAGCGCGTTCACGCGGTCGCAGTAGCCCGAATACAGGCTGACGGAGGTGTCTTCGTCACTCTTCCGGTTCGCATAGTTTATCAGATCCTCGGCTATCCCGGTCAGCTCGTCGTCGAGTTTCAGATACGCGAGAAGGTCGGCGGACGATGTGCAGAGCTTTCCTTGATATCCCGCAAAGATATCGGGGTATTTCCCCGCGTCGTCAAGCGCTTTCTCAAAGGCTTCATCGGTGGGGTAGATGTCGTTCAGGTGCCATTTGAACTGCTCCGGAACTTCGTTTCTCTTTGGTATTCTTTTTTCGGACATCTTGTATTTCCTTTCTTTTCTACGACCTGTCAAGCTTCAGCAGGTCATAGTCTATCGTATATTTATATTTCTCCGCCCATTCGCTGTACATACGACTCTGGACGGTATCTTCCTTTCTGCTTTCGAGCTGTTCCCGCAGATCGGCTCTGAGTTTCTGCGTGTCCTCGTCGGATATCACCGCTTCTCCCGCGTATCTTACGATGTACGTTCCATTGTCGGTCCTGACCGCCCCGCTGACATCCCCGACAGCTTTCAGCGCATACAGCGTCTCCCGCAGTTTCTCCGGATAAGCGGAACTTTCCCTCAATATGGTAACACCGGTCTGCACCTGCGCACCATACTCTTTTGCGATGTCTGCGGTATTTCCGCCGCCCGCCAGCTTATCCGCAACCTCTCCGCATACCGCATCATCAGCGTTTTTCAGCAGGATAATATCAGCCCTCCGTGAACCCTCCGGGATGTACACCGACATATACATGGAGTTGCTGTCATAACCCGCAGGGTCGTTCAAAGCTGCATTCTGTGCGGCGGCAAGGAACTGCCCGTATGCCATGTCAACATCTGCGTCGGTTATGACCGCGTCCCCGACCGCTTTTGCAAGCGTCAGTTCCTCGATATATTTTATCGTTTCCCATTTGCGGTAGATATCGCCGTTCAGTCCGCATTTTCTGAGAACCGCTTCCAGCACCTCGCTGCAGAGTTTTTCTATGTCCTTTTCCTGCGCATCATCGCCGAGCATTGCTGCCGCGGAGGTGTAAAACGCGGCAGCGGCGTTCTTCCTCGCTTCATCGGCTTCTGCGTGTATCTCGTTCTTCTGCGCATCGGTAAGTGTGCTCTCGCTGATGCCGTACTCCTTTTCGGCAGTGTAGAGGTACATCCGCTCAAACGTCATATATGTTATCATG
>CAMHBE010000169.1 GCA_946183095.1 uncultured Clostridia bacterium
ATGACTCCGCCTCCCGATCAAAATGACGATAAATCAAAGATTTTCGTAACAATTCAGAAATATCCGCGGATCGGATACACCAATTCATCTGTTCATAATTACTTCATCACACCTGATGAAGATATAAAAGCGCAGCCCGTGCTAAAAAAGTACGGGCTGAACGGTTTACTTCATCTTTGCGGTGTCTATTCTGTTGAGCGCACGTTTCAGTTTGAACTCGGCAATGTCGAGATTCTTCTGATCGTTGGTCTTTGAGTAGTGACCGATGCGCTCCTCGGCTATCTGCTTTGCACGGACAGCGCGGTCAACGTCGATCTCGCTTGCCCATTCGCAGCTCTGCGCGAGTATAACGGTCTTGTCCCTGCTTACCTTTATGACGCCGGAAGATATCGCGCCGTAACGGAATTCTCCGTCTATGCGGACTTTGAACTTGCTGATCGTTATCGCGGCAACATACGGCTCGTGGCGGGCAAGGATGCCCTTATCGCCGACGGTCGTGCGGACTATGACGTTATCGGTCATGCCGTCGAAGAATACACCGTCGGGAGTCAGGATCTGTAGTTTAAAAGGAGTCATACGAATACCCCCTTATCACGCCTGCATGGACTTTGCTTTTTCGACAGCCTCGTCGATAGTTCCGACAAAGAGGAACGCGGATTCGGGCAGGTCGTCGTGCTTGCCCTCGATGATCTCCTTGAATCCTCTGATAGTCTCCTTGATAGGAACGTACTTGCCCTGCATACCTGTGAACTGTTCCGCAACGCTGAACGGCTGGGAGAGGAAACGCTGTATCTTACGCGCTCTTGCAACTATCAGCTTATCGTTGTCGTCGAGTTCGTCCATACCGAGGATAGCGATGATATCCTGCAATTCGTTGTAACGCTGGAGTATAGACTGCACGTTTCTTGCAACTTCATAGTGCTCATTTCCGACGATCTCGGGCGTGAGTATTCTCGAAGAGCTGTCGAGCGGGTCAACAGCCGGGTAGATACCCATGGATGCTATGTTACGCGAAAGAACTGTCTTCGCGTCGAGGTGTGCGAATGTAGTGGCAGGCGCCGGGTCGGTAAGGTCATCGGCAGGAACATAGACCGCCTGTACCGATGTGATAGAACCCTTGTTTGTGGAAGTGATACGCTCCTGCAATGCGCCCATTTCGGTAGCCAGCGTAGGCTGATAACCAACGGCGGACGGCATACGTCCGAGCAGCGCGGAAACTTCCGAACCTGCCTGTGTGAATCTGAATATGTTGTCTATGAACAGCAGAACGTCCTGACCTTCTTTGTCACGGAAGTATTCCGCCATGGTAAGTCCCGAAAGACCTACTCTCATTCTCGCTCCGGGGGGCTCGTTCATCTGACCGTACACGAGCGCGGTCTTGTTGATAACTCCGGACTCCTTCATCTCGTTGTAAAGGTCGTTGCCCTCACGGGTACGCTCGCCGACGCCGGTGAATACCGACAGACCGCCGTGCTGCTTTGCAACGTTGTTGATGAGCTCCATGATGAGGACTGTCTTGCCGACGCCCGCACCGCCGAAAAGTCCGATCTTACCGCCCTTGAGGTAAGGCGCGATTAGGTCAACGACCTTGATGCCCGTTTCGAGTATCTGGTTAGTTGCAGCCTGCTCTTCGTAAGACGGGGGCTCTCTGTGTATCTCCCAGCGCTCTTCCGTTTCCGGAGGCGGCATATTGTCAACAGGCTCTCCGAGAAGGTTGAATATTCTTCCGAGAGTCTCTTTTCCTACCGGAACAGTTATCGACTTTCCGGTATCGACAGCCTTCATGCCTCTTACAAGTCCGTCAGTCGCGCCCATAGCGATGCAGCGAACTATATCGTCGCCGATATGCTGTGCGACTTCGACAACGAGGCGCTGTCCGTTGTTGTCGATCTCAATAGCGTTCTTCAGGTTCGGCAGCGCGTCCGCCGCGAAGCGGATATCGAGTACCGCACCGATGACCTGAACGACCGTACCGATGTTTTTATCAGCCATTTGCCTTTATTTCCTTTCAGACGTTTAGCCGTCACAGATGTCTGTCGGAAAGAAGATCCCGGCAGACCGTCTTTTGCGGACGGCGGCAGGGGCTATCACCCTGCGCTGCACCGGGCGAAGGCGCCCGACACAGTTTTTATGATTAGTGCGTAAACGATAATTACTGTATTATCCGAGAGCATTTGCGCCGGATACGATCTCCGTGATCTCGTTGGTGATCTTCTCCTGACGAGCGCGGTTGTAAACGAGTGACAGATTTGCTATCATCTCGTCCGCGTTGTCGGTAGCGTTCTCCATAGCGGTGCGTCTTGCGCCCTGTTCGGATGCGAAGGATTCCACTGCCGCGCAGCTTATCATGCTCATGAGGAACTTCGGAACGACTCTGTCGAATACCGCCTCGGGGGAGGGGTCGTAGTTGATGAGTCCGAGATCCTCGCCGGTACCCGTACCGATATTGGCGATCGGCAGCAGCTTTGCGCTTTCGGGAGTCTGCACCAATGGGGAAACGAACGCGGTGTAGAACAGCACCACTTCATCTACTTCGCCCACCGCGAACAGATCGACGGCGAGCTGCGCGATATCCATGCAGTCAGCGGTCTTTGCCTTTTCGGCGAAGTACGGGTATTTGCCCACGAGCTCATATCCGTGCTTGTCGAAATAATCGACGGCTTTTCTGCCTATCGCGATTATCTTCGGCTTGTTTGCGTCTTCCTTGTGAGCGGCAGCCGCCGCTTTCAGGATATTGGAATTGAATCCGCCCGCAAGACCTCTGTCGCCTGCGATAACGATGAACAGGCGGTTCTTTATCTCGCGCGGCTCCGTGAATATCGTGCTGAAGTCCTTCTTTACCGACGCTATCTCCGAGAGCAGCTCATACTGCGCTTCAAAATACGGTCTGCCCGCTTCCGAACGCTGCTTTGCCTTGCGCAGTTTAGATGATGCCACAAGCTCCATGGCTTTGGTTATCTGTCTTGTCGAGCTGACGCTCTTTATGCGGCGCTTGATGTCCTTCATATTGCCCGTAGCCATTTATCTCATTCCTTTCAGTGTCCGGCGATGCGGACGAAATAAGCGGTGCGTCAGCACCGGTCGCTTTCGATGTAAGCGACCTTTCTGGTCAGGCACAGAAATGCCGCAGTCACGGCAAGGACAGCCGTAAGGCTGACAGAAACGATACTTAAAACAAGTGCGGCTTTACTCATATTGTCTCCTTTCATGCATAAGGCTGCAAGCCCGTGCCCCGGGCTGTTATCAGAACTGAGACGCGAAGTTCTTGAGTATCGCTCTCAGCTTCTCCTCGTTGTCGGGGGAGATGACTTTTGTCTTCTTGATATCGTCGATGATCTCCGCGTGGTCGGAAGCCATGTGCTCAAACAGAGCCTTTTCAAATTCCGGCACCTTATCGACGGGTATATCCTTAAGATAATCGTTGATAACGGCGAAGATTATGATGACCTGGTTCTCGACGCTTATAGGCGAGGACTGCGGCTGCTTCAGCACGGCAACGATACGTTCGCCCTTTGCGAGACGAGCCTTCGTATCCGCGTCGAGGTCGGAGCCGAACTGCGAGAATGCCTGTAACTCTCTGTACTGCGAATATTCGAGTTTCAGAGAACCGGATACCTTCTTCATCGCCTTTATCTGAGCCGAACCGCCGACACGCGATACCGAGATACCGGGGTTTACGGCGGGTCTGATACCGGAGTTGAAGAGTTCCGTTTCAAGGAATATCTGACCGTCAGTGATGGAGATGACGTTTGTCGGGATATACGCGGAAACGTCGCCTGCCTGTGTTTCGATTATCGGGAGCGCGGTGAGTGAACCTCCGCCGTAATCCTCATTGAGGTTCGCGGCACGCTCAAGAAGTCTCGAATGCAGATAGAATACGTCACCGGGGTATGCTTCACGTCCCGGCGGGCGCTTTAAGAGCAGGGACATTGCACGGTATGCTACAGCGTGCTTGGACAGGTCATCGTAGATGATGAGCGCGTCTTTTCCCTTCTCCATGAAGTATTCACCCATTGCGCAGCCTGCGTAGGGTGCTATGTACTGCAGCGGTGCAAGCTCTGCGGCGGTCGCGGAAACTACGATAGTGTAGTCCATTGCTCCCGCGCTTCTGAGCTGTTCAACTACCGATGCAACAGTTGACGCTTTCTGACCTATTGCGACATAGATGCAGAAAACATCGGTATCTCTCTGATTGATTATAGTATCGACAGCGATAGCGGTCTTCCCCGTCTGTCTGTCGCCGATGATAAGCTCACGCTGACCGCGGCCTATCGGGATCATCGAGTCTATTGCCTTGATACCTGTCTGGAGAGGGGTATCGACGGACTTTCTCGTGATGATACCGGGAGCTATACGTTCTACGGGGCGGTATTCCGTCGCGGTGATCGGACCTTTTCCGTCTATCGGTTCGCCGAGGGCGTTGACAACTCTTCCGAGCAGCTCGTCACCCACGGGAACGGATATGATCTTGCCCGTTCTCTTGACGTTGGAACCTTCCTTGATCTCGGCATCGGAGCCGAGCATTACCGCGCCCACATAATCCTGTTCAAGGTTGAGCGCCATGCACTGCACACCGTTATCGAATTCGAGAAGCTCGTTTATCATGCAGTTCTCGAGACCGTGGATGCGCACGATACCATCGCCGACGGTAACTACAGTACCGGTGTCGGTGAGGGTTATCTTTGACTCAAAAGCCTTGATTTTGGATTTTATGATACCTGTTATTTCATCAGGGCGTAATTCCATATTCTCGTCTTTCCTTTCATCCCGTTTTCAGCGGGAGGATATCTGTTGTGTATGACGGCGGAGGTCAGCACATTATGCTGCCGATATCCGTTCTCAAAGCACGGAGCTTTGCCTTCACGCTTCCGTCCAGCGTTGTGTTGCCGTTCTTTACGACGATGCCGCCGATTATCGACTTGTCGAGCTCTTCCTTCATGACTATCTTCCTGCCGAGCACCTTTTCCATTTTGGCTGTAAGGGCGGCTTTTGCCTGCGCGGACAGCGGGTCGCACGTCACGACGGTGATCTCCGCTATGCCGAGGTAGTCGTTGCAGCGCTGTCCGAAGTACTTTGTGATGCGCCCGAGGTCTTCGAGCCTTCCAGCCTCGGTGAGCACTCTTATGAAGTTATAGACATACAAGGAGAGCTTTCCCGCAAAGGCGCTCTCGATTATGCCGAGCTTTTCGTCCTTTTCGACGGTAGGCGTTTTTGACAGCTTAATAAGCTCGGGAACGCCCGAAATAATCGAATTCAC
>CAMHBE010000170.1 GCA_946183095.1 uncultured Clostridia bacterium
ACGACACGTGATGTACGGGAATATAAGTATAAAGGAATTGCTGTAACTGATGTTCCCGGAATTGCGGCTTTTGGGGGAGAATTGGATACAAAGATCGCTTTTTGAAGCTGCTAAAAAAGCCGATTTAATATTATTTTTAATAACTGATGATGGCTTTCAGCCGAGTGAAGCAGAATGCTTAAAGAATGTGTTGAATTAAGGAAAGCCTGTATTATGTCTAATAAATATTAGAGCTAATATTGACAACAAATCATCGCTAGATCCTACATTTGTACTTATTGATGATATACTGACATCAATGGAAACCCGTTCTCTGTGAAAAAAATTATCGGATTGTCGTTGTCTGTATATACCGCCGTGTCAGAGCCATCTGCACGGACTTTCAGAGCCACCTTGCCGGTCGCAGAGAGCCACTCAGCCGCCGCTGTGAGCCACTTGCCCGAATACGATATAATATCAAAGGCATACAGAGATGTATGCCTATTGATATTAGGAGGTCCTGATATGAAAAATTATCGGGAAATATTGAGGCTCAAGTCGCTCGGATACAGTAACAGAAGCATAGCATCCAGCTTGAACACCTCTCGGAACACAGTTAGCGATGTGCTTGAAAAAGCAGAAAAATCGCGGGTTACCTGGCCGCTTGATGAAGATGTGACCAACGAGGCGCTTGACGAGCTGCTCTACGGCAGACATGACAGCAGCCCCACGCCTTATGCGGTCATCAACTACGAGTACATTCATCGCGAGCTGTCAAAGAAAGGCGTAACTCTTACGCTGCTGTGGCAGGAGTACTGCGAGAAAGCCTATGCAAACGGCGAAACACCGTATATGAGTACGCAGTTCGGAGACAAGTATCGCCGTTGGGCAATGGTCACAAAAGCGACAATGCGTGTGACTCACAAGCCCGGCGAGGTTATGCAGGTTGATTGGGCTGGCGGGACTATTCCGTACTACGACTCGGTTACCGGCGAGGAATACAAGGCGTATCTGTTTGTTGCAGCATTGCCGTGCAGTGGCTACATCTATGTGGAAGCCTGCACGGACATGAAGCAGGAAAACTGGCTGCTGTGCCATGTTCACGCTTATGAATACTTCGGCGGCGTGACGCGGATCCTCGTTCCGGACAACCTGAAAACCGGAGTTGTCGCTAATACCCGTTACGAAACGCAGCTTAATGAAAGCTATCGCGAACTTGCAGAATATTACGGGACTGCGATAGTTCCCGCGAGAGTCCGCAAGCCGCAGGACAAGGGACTTGTTGAAAAGTCGGTCGGATTCACAACAACGTGGATATCCGCAGCACTCCGTGAGCAGAAGTTTTTCTCTTTTGCGGAAGTCAGAAACGCAGTCGAAGAGCGGCTTGAGGTGATAAACACAAAGCCTTTCCAGAAGCGTCCCGGTAACCGCAGAGAAGCGTATCTTTCGGAAGAGAAAGAGTTCATGTTGCCGCTCCCGAAACGCCCTTACGAGCCTGCAATATGGCATCAGCAGACGGTTGGACGTGATTATCTGATCTCGGACGGCTTGAATAAATACTCCGTCCCGTTCGACCTGATCGGTGAGAAGGTGCAGGTAAGACTGACTAAGAACATTGTCGAGGTCTTCTTCAAGGGCAGCCGCGTGACTTCTCATAAAAGGCTTGAAAGCTACTGCTCACAGCCTGTTGTGAAACCCGAACATATGCCCGATAACCACCGCAGGTATCTGGAATACAATGCTGATGAATTCATGGACTGGGCGCGCGGTGTCGGTGAATCGACCGAGGTTGTTGTCAAGCATTTTCTGACTTCCGGAGATGCTCCCGAGCAGGGCTACAAGGATTGTGTAAGCCTTAAAAAGCTCGGCGAAAGATACGGCAAAGCCAAGCTGGAAGCCGCTTGCAAGCGCATACTTGCGTTCTCTTCATCGCCGTCGATTCGCACCATTGCCACCATTTTAAAGAACGCCAAAGATTCGGATAATTCTGCTGAAACGACCGACAACAGCAGCAAGTATGGCATTACCCGTGGAGCCGCTTACTGGAAGAAGGGCGGTGACGGCAATGCTTGATAACAGCACTGTTGAACGCCTTCGTGCCATGAAGATGAACGCTTTCGCCTCTGAACTTGAACGTTAGCTGGAAGATACCGGAAGCTACTCACAGCTTGGATTTGAGGAACGCTTGGGACTTCTCGTTGACAGCGAGTGGAATCTCAGGCAGAGCAACAAGCTCAACAGATACATCAGAAATGCCCACTTTTCGGCTGCCACAGCTACTTTGGAGGGCATTGAATACATTGAGGACAGACATCTCGATAAAGCAAAAATGCTTAGATTTGCGACCTGTCAGTACATTGACGAGGGTCGGCATATCATCCTCAAAGGAGCTTCGGGCAATGGAAAAACATACATTGCTTGCGCTCTCGGTAACGCCGCCTGCCGCAAGTTCAAAAGCGTACGATACATCAGAATGCCGGAATTGCTCGATGAACTGAGCGTTGCAAAGGCAAACGGAGAATTTGCAAAGGTTGTCAAAGCCTATCAGAAAGCCGATCTGCTGATCCTTGATGAATGGCTTATCCGCAAACTGTCAGGAACCGAGGCGTATGACCTGCTCGAGATCATCGAATCCCGCATTGAGCGCTCCATGATCTTCTGCACGCAGTATCACGCCGAGGGCTGGTATGACCGCATCAATTCCGATCCGAATAACGACAGCCCCATTTCCGACGCGATCATTGATAGGATCGTTAATAACGCCTATGACATCATGATAGACGGTGCAGTCTCAATGCGTAAACGGCATGGGCTTCCGGAAGGAGCCGAGCCGTGATACTGACATCCAAAGATCTTGACACCAAATTGGCGAATCTGTTCCTTAACTGCAAAGACGTTGAAGCTGCAAAAGCTGAGATACTGGCGCTTTTCTCGGAAGAACCCGACGACGAACATCAGTGGACTGAGCATGATATCTATGAACAAATGAGAAAGATCATCCGGAAAAACAGCTGATTTATAGGTATGCGGTCTGTCCGGTCATCGGGCAGACTGTGTACTGCGGTTCCACTCCGGCGAAGTGCGGTTCAAAGTGAGGCAGCGTGCGGTCGGAAGTACGTGACGCTTGCCGGGCAGTGCCCGTGGGCAGACAGCGGTAGCGGTGGGCAAAAAGGCCGTGTCGTGGCTCACAGTGGCGGCTAAGTGGCTCTCTGCGACCGGCAAGGTGGCTCTGAAAGTCCGTGCAGATTGCTCTGACGCGGCGGTATATACAGTTGTCGGCTTCAAACCTGGCTTATATGGATATTGGTTATCGCCACCTGATCTCCGGTCAGTGCGGCGCATATCGTTTTATCGATGCCTGTCATTATTGCAATATTGCTTATGGAAATACCGGCGTTCTCGGTGATTATTGTTATCATGCTGCCCTCGACCTTGAATGTCACGGTCGCGTCATAACCGTTCCGATTGTATTCCTTCCAAGCCTCCCAGCCCTCAAAGTCTGCTGTCTTTATAACATTAAGCTCGGCGTGGCAGCCCGGGTCGCTTTCCCAGAATTCGCCGTCAAAGCGCATAAACGCGAGATCGCGGTAATTGGCTCCGTTCACCTCGCCGTCATCGGAGCAGAATATGTTGATACATGGGCAATGCCACACAAGCCTTGCCGTCGGCAGGCATTTTGCGTGAAAAGTGATCGTAAGACCGTCCTTTATCTCGATGCCCTTGCTGTGGGCATAACGATAGCCGTCTATCTGAACGTTCGGTATATCCCCCGTCGGAGCGTCCGCGATATAGCTTATCTTTTCCGCAATTCTCGGTATATAATCTGCGGGCAGCTCCGTCTCCGACTTGACGGTGACAATGTCAGTATAACAGCAGTGCTCACCGGTCAATCCGATGTACAGAAATCTTGAACTGTCCGGAAGCGCGATGATGAACTCGGCGCACTTTCTTTCGCCGTATATGCGAATGAGAGCGTGATCGTCTATCCTGGCTGCCTCGACCTTGTATTCGCCCTTGCTGTGGAGTTCCGGTGCGGCTTCGTCTTTTATCGCGGTTTCGATCTTTCTTGCTCCTCGTACAATTGTCTGCAGGTCATTCGTTATCTCGCCGTATTCAAAACAATTGAGATCCTTTATTTCCTTTGTGTCGGTGTGCATCTTACCGTCGAGTGAATCAAACAGCAGCAAAGAGGGCTCGGGTGTTATCCCGGTGGCTTCATCGTCGGACAATACCGACATAGTAACGGTGGTCATGCACCGGTTGAGCAGTATGCCGTCCGAGACCACACTTCTGTATTCACCGATGACGATCTCGTTCTTTTCATCGCACTTCTTTATCTCCTCGCGCTCGCTCATCTGATACTCAAGATCCTCATCTATGAGATGAAGCATAAGGCGGGCGTATTCCGGGTCAAACTGCGTACCCACGCCTTTGACGAGTTCCTCACGGACCTTCTGCTGAGGTATCGGGTCACGGTAGCTTCTCTTCGACGTCATAGCATCGTAAGCATCGGCGACCGCGATTATCCTCGCAGTCTCAGGTATCTCCTCTCCATTTAAGCCTTCGGGATAACCCTTGCCGTCGTAGCGCTCGTGGTGATAGTGCGCACCTATGCTCAACTCGGGAAATTCGCTGATACTGTCAAGTATCTGCGCTCCTATTGTCGGATGCGCTTTTATGATCGCATATTCCTCATCGGTGAGTCTGCTGTCTTTGTTTATGATGCCTTCGGGTATGCCTATCTTTCCCACATCATGTACGAGCGCGGTGTAATATATTTCTTCGCACTCTTTATCACTCTTGTCGTTCAATTCCGCGAGCCGCTTTGAATACTTCGCGACTCTGAGCGAATGACCGTGAGTATATGTATCCTTAGCGTCTATAGCGTTTACAAGTGCGGCGGCAGTTTGCTCGAAAAGGCGGCGGGCGCTTTCCTGCTGGTTTACGATAAGTTCCTTTTCCCGCCTGTTGGCTTGCGCAAGCTCGTCCCTTGCCGCTGTCAGCTCCACGATGCGCAGAACGATTACCAGTATGGTCAGCATTATGTTCGTAAGTGATAAACCGTATAAAAAGAATTGTGCAACAGACGCGATTATGGGCAGAGTACAGAATAAGATCAGCGTGACAAGAAGACGGCGGTCGATTTTTGAACGGAACTGTATCATTACAGAGACACAGCTCGTCCAAACGATCACCGGTATGAGATAGCAAATGATATATCCGTCCGATCTCTGATACTGATTATGAACGTCAAATGTATAGTACAGA
>CAMHBE010000171.1 GCA_946183095.1 uncultured Clostridia bacterium
AGTATCTCTACGCGGAAAAGTCTGCCGCCGAGAAGTCTGAACGGCTTCACGAGCTTTTCCTTTTCTTCCTCTGCTGACGATATTTCCCGTTCGGTTATCGAGCTTTCGTCGAATGAGAAGTCGCCGTCCATACGGCGCATACGCACGTCACCGTTGTCATTTATGAACAGTCTCGTTTTGAGAATGGGATGAGCGTTGACCGCAGCGACTATAGCGGTCTTCAGCTTCGCGGTGTCGATGCCGTCGGATATTTCAAGAAGCAGCGGGATATTGTAAAGAGTATCCGTGGGCTTTGCTATGCACTCAACGTAGATGCCCTCCTGTGTTTTGGTAAGGCCGTAATCCGGCTGTACCCCGAACTTCTCGCTGCCCGATGCCGCACCCGTCAGGAATGTCTCAAGTTTGTCTATCGTGTTGTTCTCTTTAAGGTCGCGGGAGGTCACTGCCGTGTCGAATGCTTTTGCCAGCAGTACATTGAGCTTTATCGCGCCGATAGAGGACAGTCCCGCTTCGTATATGTTCGTGGTTATGCCGAATCCGGTATGACCTACGACCTCCGCTATACAGTCGAATATCTTCTGCTGAACATCATTCTGCGGCGGTATGACTTCGATATTCTGTCTCTGCGGCTTGGGCAGAGCCTTCTTGTTTACCTTCTGGTTCTGATTGAGCGGTATGCTCTCCAACTGCACGGTAACGGCGGGGACCATATACGGCGGCTTGCGGTCAAGGATAAACTCGTTCATTGCGGAAATATCCACGATATCATCGGCAACAACATAAGCCGCTATGAATTTCTCACCGCTCGCCTCGTCCTCAAACGCCTGCACGGTAGCGTCCTTGATACCGGGAAACTCGCGGATAACGCCCTCCACCTCGGTAAGCTCGATACGGAAGCCGCGCACCTTGACCTGACCGTCATTTCTGCCGATGAAATCAATTTCTCCGTTCGGCAGCAGGCGCACCACGTCACCGGAGCGGTATGCGCGGGCATAGTCCTCGCTGCTGTCGAAGGGGTTGCGGATAAATACCTTTTCGGTGAGGTCGGGGCGGTTAAGATATCCGCGTCCCACCCCGCGTCCCGCTATCAGCAGTTCGCCGGGAATAAGCGGCGGGAGCAGTCTGCCGTTCTCGTCTGTAACATAGCACTTGTAGTTTTTCAGCGGTTTTCCGATCGGCACACGCTTGTAAAGTCTGTCAACAAGTTTCGTTGTTGTTAGTATCGTACACTCCGTTGGACCATAACCGTTGTAGAACGCGGGATCTCCCGATCTCGGCGGCAGAGGAACAAGCTTTTCGCCGCCCGCAGAGAGATATTTCAGGTTTTCGGTGTTGGTCATCGAGTAGAACTGTCTGCATACCTGTGTCGTCATGAACGCGTGAGTTATCCCCCACTCGTTTATGCGCGCTTCGAGAGCCAGCAGGTCAAGGCGTATCTCTTCCTCGATGATGCACACGCAGGCGCCGGTCGTGAGCGCCGGGTACTGATCCATCATATCCGCGTCAAAGCCGTAGCTTGCATAAGCCGCGACACGCGATGTTTCGTCAAGATTAAAGAACTCCCTGTACCATGCGCAGAAATTCGCAAGATTGCGGTGTTCGAGCATAACGCCCTTCGGCGTTCCGGTCGAGCCGGATGTATAGAGCAGTATGAACAGATCGGACGGGTCTGGGTGATCTTTGATCCTGCCGCAGTCCGGAAGAGCGGGAATATCCTTTGTGAGCAGGACTTCACCTTTGTACTCCGGCACCCGTGAAAGCAGCTCCTCGCCCGCGATAAGAAGCTTCGCGTCTGCGTCCGACATCATAAATGTGAGGCGCTCCGAGGGATATGAAGGATCGAGAGGCTGGTATGCCGCACCCGATTTAAGCACACCGAGCGACGCTGTGGTCATATATGCGCAGCGCGGGATGAGCACGGAAACAACATCTCCTTTGCCGATGCCGAGAGAGCGGATCTTACCGGCTATACGTTCGGAGATATCATCGACCTGCGCGTAGGTCAGAGTCTCGTCCTTGAAAATAACCGCTGTGCGGTCGGGTGTTTTTGCAGCCTGTGCTCTGAACATCGACACTATATCGGTCACGGGATAGTCAGCTTCCGTGGCGTTGAAAGCCTCCATTTCGGCAATATCACCGTCGCTTACAAGACGTATGTCTTTAAGCTTTCCGCCTTCGCAAAGTCCCGCGACTACGCGTGTATATACCTGCGCCATACGCTTTATCGTCTCTGCCGCGAACTTTTCGGCTGCGTACTCGAATTTCAGCACATAATCGCCGCTGTTCTGTTTAAGGACATGAAGCGTAAGAGATGCCATCACATCATCCGACTGACAGATCTCCATAGGTATGTATCTTCCGTCCATTGTAACGCCGGAAAGCATCTCGCCCTGATATACAAAGAAACAATCGGGATGTATGCCGTATTCGCCGCAGAGGGAAGGTATATCCGCACCGTCGTGTGTGACAAGATCGTGGAAATTCTTCTGAATATCAGTCATAAAATCGGCGCAGTCGGCGTTCTCGTCAATTTTTGCCAGCACCGGGAGATTGTGTACGAGCATACCTATCGTGTTTTGCAGGACAGGGTCATGCCGCCCGTTCTCGCCCGCGAAAAACAGCACATTCTTCTGATTGCAGAAAAGTCTCAGCATATACGCGTATGCACTCATGAACAGCGTGCTCTCGGTAAGATGCTTCTCGCTGAGCACGGAAATCAGCTTGCCCGAAAGCTCGGTCTGCTGTGAATAAAGAGTGGTATCGTAAACACCGAGCTTGCCTCTGAAGTCCGCAAGCTCCGGCTGATCGTCACTGTAAAGCTCTGTGTCACCTTCTACCCCGTCGAGCATTTTTCTGTAAACTTCATCGTCCGCCTGTGAAATTTCGGGGTGTGCGGCTTCGTACTGTGCGAGGGTGAAATTGCTCATTTCCTCCGCGGCGGGAGCTTCACCGTTATATACTGACGCAATGTTGTTTATGATAACGGACGCAGTCGTACCGTCACACACGATATGGTGCATGACAAGCACAAGAAGCAGTCCCTCCGGTGTGCGGAATACAGCGGCACGGGTGGGAAGCTCGTTTTCAAGGTCGAAGGGTTCATTTATGCTCTGCGCGAGTGCGTTCCTGTCCGTAAGGCCGGTGTCACGCACCTCAACGATCATCTTTCTGTCCGGCGAAGGAACGAGTGAAGGCATACCGTCAACGACCTTCGTCACGGCGCCGAGTATCGGACAGCCGTTCAGAACGCTCTCTGCCGCATCTTTGAGCCGTGCTGCGTCAGCGCCCATATCCGACGGCATGAACAGCGCGAATACGTTGTTGTACGCGGTCTCCTTGCCGGGAGCCTGACAGTCGAGATAAATGCTCATCTGCGACTTGGTGAGCGGGTATGAGTCGGCGGGAGTTCCCTTGAATGCGGCAAGCGCGGACGCTCCTTCTGCGCTTTCGGCTATTTTTTTCGGTGTCCTTCCGTCGAATACCGAGCTTGCGGATACTTCCACGCCCCTGTTCCTCAGCGTTTTCCGGAGCATGATCACCTTGATGGAATCGCCGCCGAGGGAGAAGAAGTCGTCATTGATACCGATATCCGCAATGCCGAGGATCTCACCGAATGCCTCACATATATGTCTCTGGCGCTCATTCTCCGGCGGGATATATTCTGCGCGGCGACGGTCGATCTCAGGCTTCGGGAGCGCCCCGCGGTCGAGCTTGCCGTTGGCGTTTACGGGAAATTTGTCAAGCCGTGTGAAATATGCGGGGATCATATATTGTGGAAGCTTTACCGAAAGCGCGGCTCTGATGACATCCTCACCTATCTCACTTTCCGCAATATAATACGCCGCAAGGAAAGTCTGTCCGGTGCTGTCGATAAAGTCCTTGACAACAGCGTCCTTTATGCCGTCTGTCCTGCGTATCTCCGCCTCGATCTCACCCGGCTCCACGCGCTGACCGTTTATCTTTATCATCCAGTCCTTGCGGTTTATGTAGAGGATATTCCCGTCGGGAAGCCGCTTTCCGAGGTCGCCGGTATGTATGAGTATATCATGACCGTCCTTTTCCCTGAACGGGTTGGGCGTGAATGTCCCTGCGGTCTGTTCGGGGAGCCCGACTTTAGCGCTGCCGCAGCCGATGACAGAGAAATGACGGGTCTCAGCGAGAGCATCTTTCCTTTCATCCTGATGTATTTTATGTACACTGCCATTCCGCCAAGATAGCCTATCACCGTAGACAGTGCCGCCCCCTTGATGCCGAGAGGTGTATATGCAAGGAAAATATAGTCAAGAACAAGATTTATCACATTGGAAACGATGATATAGGCGGACGACAGCCTGGGCTGACTTTCCACGCCCATAAAGTTCATCAGGTACAGCCCTATGCCGATAACAGGACATCCGAGCATCCAGATAAACATATAATCCCGCGCAAGTTCTTCAAATTCACCTCCGCCCGACAGCAGATGAGCGACAGGGTCGCACAGGAAGAAAGCCGCCGGCACAAACAGCGCTCCGAAAATGAGAGTAAGCCAGAACACGGTCGAGAACAAATCCGATGCGCTCTTTTTGTCACGCTTTCCGAGAAATGTGGCTGCCGCTATCGTCGCGACTGTCTGTACCGAACGGTTCAGGTTTTAAGGTAAAACAAGACCTCCGGCAAGAAGTATCTTGCGGAGGCACTGTAACGGTGTCGCCGTCGCGACTGGTGGAGGCGAGGGGAGTCGAACCCCTGTCCGAAAACCGTTCCACCCATCTTTCTACACGCTTATTCGCTTATTTTTATCTCCCGCGGAACTCTCCAAGCGACAGGATAGTTCTTGTGGCAGCTCTTTAAAGTGCGCGAAGGGTTACAGAGCTCTTACCGGACGCGTTGGCTGCTGCATGACGCCCGAGCCGGAGCCGCAGCGCTCTCCGGGCGGACGTGCTGCACTCAGGCAGCAAGTGCAAGATCGTTATAATCTGCGTTTAATTTTAAGTTACCCATTATTAAGGAGTTTAGGAGAACTCCGCGTGCTTAACGAATTTCCCGATCCCCGTCGAAACCTTTACGCCCCCGTGCTGTTTTTCACGGACATTATTTTCCGGGTGACATGGACTGTGCGGTTCGCGCCCGATTTACCGGATACGACCGCTTCTATGCATTATATTATACTATAACCGTCACCGGTTTGTCAATATCGGGCGTAAAAATATATTGCACAATGTCGAACATAC
>CAMHBE010000172.1 GCA_946183095.1 uncultured Clostridia bacterium
TCAGACCGGTACAAATCATGATATACTGACTCTGAACAAGCTCCCCGATGCTAAAATAAGTTATTTCAATGATTACACATTCCAGATAGAAGCTGTAAAACTCGGCACTATGGACGCGTTCGTTGCGGATAACGCGTATCTTGATGAATATATCAAGGAAGACCCTTCCGTGGAATATCTCGAAGATCCCATAGATGTATCTGACGTTGGCTATGCGTTTGCAAAAAATGATGAGGGTCTAAAACTGCGCGGCGAGATCAGCAAATACGTTACCACGCTGATACAGACCGGTAGATTACAGGAAATGTACGATATGTGGTTCGGGGATGACGAAAGCCTGAAGATACCTTTTGAAACAAAAGATCTCGATAACACCAACGGTACTATTAAGCTGGCAGCCGAGTTCAATTATGCCCCGCTTATTTACATGAAAGACGGAAAATACGCAGGTTATGAGCTGTACATAATATATAGTTACTGCCGTGAAAACGGTTATGGGCTGGAGATATTCGATATGGCTTTCGACGGGCTCATACCGGCGATCCAGTCTGGTGTATGCGACATCGCCGCTGCCGGTATAGAGATCACACCGGAGCGTGAAGAAAGCGTTTGCTTCTCTGTACCGCACTATAATATAAAGACAGTGGTCGGCTATGTGAAAGGAAACAGCGTCGTACACTCGGTAACACCGTCCGATTACAACGGAAAAAAGATAGGCATAGTCACAGGCTCCAGCTTTGAACCGGTAACGCTTGAAAAGTTCCCGGACAGCGAACATCTTTATTACAACAACATGAGCGATATCGCTGCAGCTCTGTCAGAGGGCAAGATCGACGGTTTCGTGGGCGATGAACCGCAGATGAGGATGCTGTGCAAAGAACAGCCCGACCTCACCTATCTCCGCCAGGCACTGCTCTCCGACGATTACGCGTTCGGTTTCCGCAAGGACGACTCACGAGCCGACACTATCCGCGCACAGTTCGACGAGATGCTGTCGGAATATAAGGCGGACGGCACATTGAATGAGATATGCGAAAAATGGTTCGGTGACGACGAGAGCGCAAAAGTTGTCGATCTCACGGGATTTTCCGGAGAGAACGGCCAGCTGCGTGTGGTCACGACTTCGACCGATATGCCGTTCTCGTACATAAAGGACGATAAGCACGTCGGTATCTCAATAGAGCTTACAGAGCGCTTCTGCCGGAAATACGGCTATACGCCTGTGATAGAAGATGTGGATCTGGCGGCGAGAATTACGGGGATCTCTTCGGGGATGTACGATATGTGCGCTTCGTCGCTTGCAATTACCGAAGAGCGAAAAGAAAGCATCAGCTTCTCCGAACCTTTCTACAACAGCGGCATGGTCCTCACCGTAAGAGCGTCCGACCTCGGCAGCGGTGCTGTCGAGGACAGACCGTTTTCGTATTACGCAGAAAATAAGAAAATAGGCGCAATAACCGGCGGTCTGTATGAGGTGATGATCCGCGAGCGTTATCCGAACGCCGAGATACTGCAGTACAACAATCAGCCTGATATGGCAGTGGCGCTCGGTTCCGGCATCATTGACGCGTTCACCTGCCCCGAATCCTCCGCGAAGGATTTTATAAAAGCCGATCCCTCGCTTACATATCTGAACGAGGTCTTTACGAAAATCCCATACGGTTTTGCCTTTGAAAAATCTGCGGACAAGGAATACCTCCGCGATCAGATGAACGAATTCCTGCAAAAGCTTCACAGCGACGGCACTTATGACGAGCTCGTGTCGAAATGGTTCGGTGAAGACGAAAGCAAAAAAACCGTGGATATGTCGGGTCTGACCGGAGAAAACGGAACAATACGCTATATCACAGCCCCGACGATGCAGCCGTTCTCGTATGTGGCAAACGGCGAAAACGCGGGCTTTGAGGTGGAGCTTGTGGCACGGTTCTGCCGTGAATACGGTTACTCGCTCACCATTGACAGTGCCGAATTCGCGTCGCTCATCCCCGGTATAACATCCGGAATGTATGACATAGCTTCCGGCACGATAATGATAACAGACGAGCGTGCGGAAAGCGTGAATTTCTCCGATGTTTACTATACGGCAAACGCAGTCGCGGTAGTACGCAGAGAGCAGGATGCCGAAGCGGCCGCACCGGGATTTTTTGACAGCATAGTGACGAGCTTCGAGAAGAACTTCATCCGCGAAGACCGCTGGAAGCTCATAGTCGAGGGTATCGTCACTACCAGCATTATCACCGTTCTTTCGGCAATTTTCGGCACTGTGCTCGCATTCCTTATATGTATGTTCAGACGCACGGGCAGCCGTCTCGCAAATATCATATCGAACATCTATGTCAAGCTGCTTCAGGGAACACCTATGGTCGTACTGCTGATGATACTGTATTATGTAATTCTCGGCAAATCCGGTCTTTCGGCGGTATGGGTGGCGATAATCGGCTTCTCGCTGAACTTCGGCGCATACGCATCGGAGATAATGCGCTCAGGCATCGAAAGCATAGACGGGGGACAGCGCGAAGCCGCACTCGCTCTCGGCTACAGCGAAACTCAGACATTCTTCCGCTTCATCTTCCCGCAGGCTGCCGCAAGGTTCCTGCCGGTATATAAGCAGGAGATCGTTTCCCTGCTCAAGAGCACGTCCATTGTCGGATATATCGCGATACAGGATCTCACCAAAATGGGCGATATCATCAGGAGCCGCACTTATGAGGCATTCTTCCCGCTTATCGCAACAGCAGTTATATACTTCATCCTCGCATGGATACTCTCGCTCATACTGACGATAGTAATGAAACTCTTCAGACCCGCAAGAAAGAAAAAAGCTGCGAAATGACCGCACTAACGGCGCATTTCACAGCAATGGAACGGAGAATACGATATGAACAGAGTATGGGAACTGCTGAATGAAGCCGATACCGTCGTACTGTTCGATGTTGACGGAACGCTCACGAGCTATAACTACGGCGAATACCACGCACACCACGAGCTTGACTTTACACCCCAGTTCAGGGATGTGAACATCTACGCGGACTGCAAAAGACTGCTGCCGATGTACAATTACATACAAAAGCACGGTACGGACAGGATATTCTGCATATCAAAAGAGCCGCACGGTCACGAGCAGTGGAAGTCCGAAATGCTCGGAAGACTGTACGGCATACCCGCGGATCACTGTTTCTATACGCTCGGATATGACGGAAAACCGGTCATTGCACAGCGTATCATAGATGACCGGTTCCCCGGTCTGTCTCCCGAAAAAGTAGTCTGCATCGACGACAGTGATACGGCTCTTGAAATGTATATGAAGCAAACGCGGTTCCGCACCGCTCACCCCATGATATTCATGGAGCATATAACGGAACTTGTCTGAACTGCGGTCACTGCCCGTCTGTTCCGAAATACCTGACAGCAAGCATGGTAAGGTCATCGAACTGCGGGGCACTGCCCACAAATCCGTCAACCTCGCGCCTTACCGTTTGCAGCAGTGCGGAAAGGCTCTCACCGGTGTCGGCATTCAGTGCGTCGAGCATCCTGTCCGTACCGAAAAGTTCCTCACCGGTATTTGTCGCTTCGGGAACTCCGTCGGTGTACACGAACAGCGTGTCGCCTTTTCCGAGCTGTAATTCATAGTCCTTGTAACGCGCTCCGGGCAATGCACCCGCGAAGGGTCCGTGTTTATCCGTTATAAGCCCGAAGCTGCCGTCGGCTCTCTTTATCGCGGGCAGCTCATGACCGGCGTTGCAGCACGTCATTTTACCGGTACTTATCTCAAGTATGCCGAGCCATATCGTAACGAACATATCATCACTGTTTCCCGCACACAAGCGGTCGTTGACGAAGCCGATCGTCTCCGCGGGAGTTCCGCCGAGCGCCGCCTTGTCATATATAAGTATCTTCGACATCATCATGAACAGCGCCGCCGGAACTCCCTTTCCGGAAACGTCCGCGATAACGAGGGCGAGATGATCGCCGTCGATAAGGAAGAAGTCGTAGAAGTCTCCCCCGACTTCCTTTGCGGGTTCCATAGACGCGAAAATATCGAACTCTTTTCTGTCCGGAAACGCGGGGAATTTTGCAGGCAGCGCCGCAGCCTGTATTCTCGCCGCAAGTTCGAGTTCCGCTGCGGCACGTTCCTTTTCACCCGCAAGCTGCGCTATTTCGGCGGTATAACGGTCTATCTCGTCCGCAAGGTGCGAAACGTCGGATGCCAGCGCACCGAATTCGTTCTTTTCCGTGACCTTTGCAAGTTCACCTATGATGCGCCGCGAATCCTTCGTATCGGAGTATTCGCGGACATTTTTTTGTATCTGCGTTACGGGACGTATCGACTTTACATACAGGAAACGTATCAGCAGGATATTCGCGGCGGCTATCAGCAGTGCGCTGACGATGATCGACGGGAACACAGCGTCGTTCAGTTTCTGGCGGAATTCGCTCCAGTTGTAAAGCACACACAGCGCAAAGCGGCAGTCATCTTTGACTGCCACAAGGATATAGCCTGCGTAATACGGCACACCGTCGTCGCCCGTTACCACTTCATAAGCGATATCACCGGGCTTACCGGTGCGCATCTTCTCCGCGGCTTTGTTCCCGCACACATCGAACACGGGTGCCGAACCTATACGGTCGAGCACTTTTTTCAGTTCTTCGGAATACTCAAAATTATCATCTTCTTCCGTTGATGTGCCGTCCTCCTTGCTGCCCTGCGTTATGACAGTTCCGTCGGCGGACTGCCCGACATCAAGAAGGTAGAATTTCTCATAACCGTATCTGACAGATGTGTTCCTCATGGACGCGTATATGTAGTAAAGGTAATCCTGCGCGATCATGTGCAGATAAACGGGGTCGATCTTTTCGAGGTATTCATCGGACTTTTCGTTTGTGAACCACTCAAAATCATCATTAAACAAAACGTCGTCATAGTATGCGTGCTCTTCCTCGGTAACGCCCGCCTTCATCTTTTCCCGGTTATCCTGCCAGTATTTCATAAGACCCGTTACCGAGCTGATCTCACCGATATCCGAATACATCGTGTCAAGGTCGCGTGCAAGAGTATCGTTCTTTGCGGTAAGGTATGCGTTCTGCGCGCTTGTGAACAGGATAGCTTCGCTTGCTATGAGCACCGCCGCAAGGAACAGCGATGTTATTATCCCGACCTGTATCAGCAGTTTTTTCTTCATGTTCTGTTCTTCCTTATCTGATGT
>CAMHBE010000173.1 GCA_946183095.1 uncultured Clostridia bacterium
AGCCTTGACAGTTATCGGCTTATTGTCTTTCGCGGAAACTATCTTGCCGTAGATGACAAGGTTTGCGTTTGCGGTGATCGCAGGGTTCGAGAGAATAAGTTCACCGCCGGTGATCGCGAATTTGATATCCGTCTTTGGCAGAGCTATAGCTTTTTTCTCGGTGTGAGTGTCGGAAATAATGAAGTTGTACCCGTTCGGCTTTGCAGTCTTATTCTTGATGTCCTTGTTTATCGGCTATCGTCTCATAGTCTTTTCCGCTGCCTATAGTTACAGGGAAGCCGAGATATTCGAGAGAACGTGTTTCAAAAGCGTCACAGCGTGTGCACTCACGCTTCTCTGTGCCCTCCGTTCCCTCGGTCGGTTCAACTGTGATGTGCCATTCGCCCCAGTCATGACCGAGAGCGGGGACAACATGATGCTCGGTTCCGACAACACCGCCGCAGACCGTGCAATATACTGTCATGTCATAGCCGCCCTCTGTCCCGCACTTCGGCTCAACTATGTTTTCCTTTACAGGCTCGCCGGGAGTATGAGGAGCGAGCGGGAGTTTGATGCTTTCGTGGTCGGTGATCTCAGTGACCTTATCCTCCCTGAACCACTTTCCGCACTTGTCGCAGACGTAGTACGCGATGTGTCCCGCTGCGCTGCAGGTGGAGCTTACAGCCGGAACGAGGGTCATATCCTCATGAGTGCACGGCTTGCCGTTCATGATGAAGTCGGCGAATGTCCAGTCATCGCCGTCAAATTCTGCGGTCTTGCTTACGCCGTTGCATCTTATCGTGACGATGTCCGCAAAGCGGTATTTCCAGTTGTCAACATCCATATAGATATGAACGCCGTAGGTCTTTCCTTCTCTGAACGTAAAGCTGCTGCCGCCCACATATTCGGTGATGCCGTCATATATGCCGTTGTCATTTAAGTCTTCAAACCAGTCATAAAAAGATCTGTAGGTATCATCATACCAGTTCCATCCCGTACTGCTTACTGTTTCACCGACAACTGCCTCGGGTATATCGTCGAATCCGTAGCTGTCTATCACGATGGGATCGGGAGCAGCACGGAACGAGAATGTTATGCGTTCTATCCTCGTTACTTCGTATTTCTTCCTTACGACAGCGCTTCCGGACAGTGCCATGCCGTTGACGCGAATTATCATATCGTCGGCAAAGAAGTATTGCTTTCCTTCGTCGAAACGATTGGACTGAAGATATTCTATGCTGCAGGTGTACTCTTCGTTCTCTTCAAATGTCTCAAAGGTAGTGCTGCCGTCACGGTCGCGTGTGACTGTCTTGCTGATATAAGGTACGCCCGGATCCAGCTTCATTATAGCTTCACTCGGCTCGACCGAGATCTTGAAGTCTTCTCTCTTGTCACCGTCCACGGGGGTATCAAAGGTGAACCGCAGCTCACTTATGTACTCATCGTCCGAGTCGGGGTCTATGAGGCGGTCGAACGTCTTATACATCGTACCGTAACCGAAGTAGCTGCTGCCGTCTGCCACCGGCATACTGCCCTTTACGATATAGGCATTACTGTCGAAACCTTCCCACGAATCACCGCGCCTGTTGATGATCTCATATCCGCTGTCGAACTTACCGAGACAAGTAACTGCTCCGCTGTCCAGGTCATACACCGATGTACCGTATTCAGAGGGCAGCATCGGCAGTACCACGCCATCGTTCGGTATAAATCGGATGTATGCTCTGTAGACATAGTTCGGCTGGAAAACGTCGGAAGTCACGTCGGCACCGTCGTTGAGATACCATATCAGCTTTGCGGTGTAGTTTGCGCCGTCGGGCACATACGCTTTTGTCTGGTCGATACGCTTGCCGATCTCGGGTGCGTCAACGCCGTCCACTATAAATTCCGTTGCTGCGGGGTGACAGAGGGTGAGAGTTTTAGTGCCTGATCCCTTGCGCGAGAATTTGAATTTCTGCTGACCGTTGGCGTCCGTTTCCTCCAGCGTAACTTTTAAATCTATGCTGCTTTCAAAGTCCTTTGCCTCATAGCCGTCGCCGATCGTGTAGCTTTTCAGAACACCGAGGTTGGTGAATTCGGGGTTGCCCTTGATATCAATGGTGATAAAGCTGTTCTCGTCGTCGATGTACAGCCACGAGTCCGTAACTTCCTGATATTCGCCGTCACGGGTAGTCCAGAGATGATACTCGTTATACCCCAGAACAAAGTTCACCGTTACGTCACTATAAGACAGGAGATTTGCTTTGTTGTTGTAGGGACCGTCATACAGCTCACAGCGGAATGTGAAATTGCCCTCGGGGAAATCCTGCGGCGAGACATTGATAATATCTCTGAGCTGGACATCGCTCTTGAATGATTTACCTTCCGTGAGAACGGTAGTCGTTCCGGCTTTAAATCTGTTAACTATCGGCTTGTTTATGTCTTTGTTGTCCGGAGTATCCGATACCGTCCAGAGTATGCGGGGGTCGCTTACTGTTTTGCCTACAACAGACACCTCCGCGGAGAGCTTGTATGTCGCATCGAAAGTTGTCGTTGTGGTAATGGTCTTACTGGGAATGTTCGTACCCTTGGTATCCCATTTGTACTGCGGGTCGTCGAACTGTATCATGATGCTGTTCGGCGAGTAATAATAAATGTCTTTACCGCCGCTGTCCTTGCCCTTCACATAGGAGAAGTATCTGCCGCCGCCTTTTGCGGAGTTGATCGTAACATATTTTTCTGCTGCGGAGAGCGGCTGATAGAGGGTGCCGCCGCCGCAAACGCCCCACTCGTCGCCGGAGATCTGTGCGGCATTGAGCCATATCGTTGCGCTCTTGCCCTCACCGACAAATCTTATGGATCCTGTGGTTTTGTCCTCGTCGTACGAGCCGTCGTCCTGAGGACAGGTGATCTTCGGGAGCCAGCCTACGGTTTGCGTTTTCTTCAACGGCTCTGTAGCGGTGAGCTTGTTCTTCTTCTCCGCATCCGCATACAGCACGACTTCCACACTTATGTCGAATATGCCGACGGTATGAGCCTTCATTTCCGTCTCGTCGAGCATTATCCAGCCGGAGTCAGTCGAATACGTACAATTCTGGTAAACGTAGTTGTCTGCCACGTTCTTTATGATAAAGTCGTATGAACCTATATAGCCGTTTTTCTTCTTATTTTCAAGATACCGCGGCGAACAGGTATCTTCGAGATGCAGCCCCGGTCCTTCATCGACAGTCTTATAAAGCTCAAACTGAACATCGACGGGCGGAATATAGGGCACTACTTTGAAATAACCATGGTTCACAAACGTCACCGTATAGTTGTGCTGACCCTTATATGTCTCGGTGATGACGCACTTCATCATATAGATTGTGTTCGTAAACAGATTCTTCCTGTCTTCTGCTGACAGATCATTTTTCGGGCTGAACGTGCTGTCGCCGGTCTTCTCATATACAGCAGACTGGGCACTTGTGCCTGAATTGTCATAGACTCTCCATTTATAGGTGATCGAGTGCTCCGGAGCGCCCTCGCCGGTGGGATAAGAGCTGTCCGGTACGGGATAAGGCCATACGGAAGTGTTCTGAGCGCTCATTTTCGTCCCGCCGAATGCAGCGCAGAAAGTGATATCTTCCTTGCTGTTCCACTCCGAGGGGTAAGACGGCATTCTCATGGATGTATTCGTACCGTCTTTTATGCTCCACATGACGGGGGTGTATTTATCCTTCGGAGATACTATGAGTTCGCCGTTTACAATAGTGTGTTCATTGCAGTAATTCGCATCGAGATTTTTTCTCAGCACAGCAGAATACACATTATACTTCGCCGTATCAAAAATGGCAGTAGCAGTCTGCGGCGAATTATTCATGACTTTAAACTTGTCGGGGTCGTTCCTGTAGAAGAACCGATCCGTGCTGTTGGATAAAGTACCGCTTCTGAGGAGTACCTTCGGATTGTGTTCCGAAACGTCAAACGGGCTCGTTAAAGCGTTTGCTCCGATCATTCCTTCGAGCTCACAGTCGTTTATGTAAACAGTCGTTGTTTCGTCTGCACGGCACGCCTCAGCATCCCACTCCGGCACTGCGCTGAAGTACTGTAACGTTTGGACGCAGGCACACCTGATCCAGCTGCCATCGTTGTCGGCGCTGCTGCCGGTGGCGTGTTCTCTTGCGTATTGACCGAGCGCTTCGATGTGACCGGCATTTATTGTTACCGAGGAATGACTGCCGACGACAACGCCATTTCCGCTGACGATACGCTCTTCGCCGAGAGGATCGGTACTGCCGGCAAGTTTAAACCTGCCTGTGTTGCCCGGAACTATAGAGCCGCCGTTCATGATGAACACGGCATCCGAGCCGGTCTCGCCGCTTACCTCGATAACGTTGCGGACATCTCTCCACAGAGACTGCGTATCGGAAAGCACACCGGCATAGTTCAGCTCGCCGCCGCCATTTTTATCGCAGAGCGTAAAGGTCGTACCGCCCCCGACCTTGAACAAAGTGCTGCCCCGTCTTGCGTAAACAGAACGCCTTTCATCGGTGGACTCGGGGTCGTAGTTGAGCGCGTAGGTGATACTGAATGTGTGACCGTTGAGGTCGAGCACCTTGTTTCCCTTGCCCATTACGCACCAATACGGAGTGTAATCCACATTGCCGGTGGGGTCACTCCTTGACCCGTGTACTTCGCTTATATCTGCCGTGAGCCGGATATAAGCGTCGCTGTTGCCGGACAGCGCCTGATACACGGAGAGTGCGCTCTCGGCATCGATCCATGATGCCGTGTCCGTCGCGGGAACGTCCGGCACTTCTTCCTGCGCGGCATCGGCTGCCGCGGGCATTTCCGCAGCCCCGGCGTCAATGGCGAGCCGTTCGGTAAGAGGCGCAGCGCCTATGACCATCGCAAACGCGAGGAACAGCGCAGCAATGCGTTTTGTCACGGACTGTTTCTTTTCTTTCATGCTTTCATCATCCTTTCCGCCGCTATTTTACGCCGCGGCAGGCGTATAAGCGTATAAAAATACAATATGTTTATTATACCATATTTTTTATGATTTGTCTATATAATTTTAAAAAATATTACCCGGCTCCGTAAAACTCAAACAAACGCAAACCGCCGTACAAGACCGGGAAATGTAAAACCACGGGCAGATAAAATAACAGAAAAAAAGAGAGGAAAACACATGACAAG